>JBILBJ010000071.1:0-8491 GCA_044353705.1 Sphingorhabdus sp.
CTCGTGCGCACCGACAAGACCAACAAATATCAGGGCATCAGCTTCCTGTTGTTCGACATGGAAACGCCCGGCGTTACGACCAAGCCCATTAAGTTGATTTCGGGCAATTCGCCATTCTGCGAAACCTTCTTCGACAATGTCGTGGTGCCCAAGCATCAGATCGTGGGCGAATTGAACCGCGGATGGGATGTTGCGAAATATCTGCTCGGCCATGAGCGCGAGATGATTTCGGGCATGGGCGGCGATGGCGGCGTCACCTCCATCGGTGCGGCGATGAAGGCTGTATTGTCCGAAGAACCCGTGCTGCGCGCACAAATGGCATTGTTCGATGTCGAGAACCTGACATTCCGTGCACATGGCGAACGGTTCATGGACGAATGGAAAACCGGCAAGGCGCACCCTGCTTATTCCAACCTGATGAAATATGTCGGGACCGAGCTGAATAAAAAGCGCAACGAACTGGTGATGTCGATTGGCGGGACGCAGGCGCTTGAATGGGAAAGCGAACGTTCCAACGGCGGGTCAAAGGCACGCAATTGGTTGCGGACCAAAGCCAACTCGATTGAAGGCGGCACCAGCGAGGTGATGCTGAACGTCGTATCCAAACGCATCCTCGAAATGCCGGGAGCTTAAGACCATGGCGATGACATTGAACGACGACCAGAACATGCTGCGCGAAAGCGCGCGTGATTTCATGGCGAGCGAAGCCCCCGTCACCCATTTCCGCAAATTTCGCGATATGGGTTGCAAGGATGGTTTCAGCCACGGCCTGTGGAAGCAGTTTGCCGAAATGGGCTTCACCGGCATCCTCATTCCCGAAGCCGAAGGCGGCATGGGCATGGGCCAGATTGAGGCGGGAATCGTGCTGGAAGAAATCGGCCGCAACCTGTCACCGTCGCCATTTCTGACGACATCGGTTGCCGCTGTCGAGGCGTTGAAGCTGGCCGACAAGGCGATGCGTGACCGCTGGTTCCCCGGCATTTTGGCAGGCGAAACGGTTATCGGCATTGCGATTGAAGAAGGCGTAAAGCACCGGCCCGAAAAAATTGCCTGCGTTGCCGAACGCAGTGGCAATGGCTTCAAACTGACCGGGCACAAGCAATTTGTCGTGCAAGGCACATCGTCGGACATGCTGATCGTCGCCGCACGGACCGCAGGCGCGGTGGGAGAGACCGACGGCCTGACATTGTTTGCCGTCGACAAGGATGCGGCGGGTCTGTCGATGGAGGCCGCACGTTTGGTCGATTCCGCAATGGCCGCGCATGTGAAACTCGAGGGCGTTCAGGTGAATGCCGACGCTGTCATTGGTGACGTTGACGGCGGCTGGGCTGTGCTTTCCAAAATGCTCGACGCTGGCCGTGTTGGTGCGGCGGCCGAAATGGTTGGCGTTGGCACAGGCGCAATGGATATGACGTTCGATTATCTGAAAACCCGCAAGCAGTTCGACCGCGTCATCGGCGAGTTCCAAGCGCTTCAGCATCGCGCCGCGCATCTTTATGGTGAAATGGAAGGCGCGCGTTCGATTGTGCTGAAGGCGCAATCGTTAATGGATGAAGGCCATGCCAAGGCGGAGCTATATGTTGCCGCGGCCAAGGCGAAAGCAGGCCTCGCATGCAATCTTGCGGTACGCGAAGGTGTGCAAATGCATGGCGGCATTGGCATGACCGACGAATATGACATCGGCCTCTATATGAAGCGCGATCGCGGGCTGAACGAATTTTTCGGCGATGCATATTATCACGCAGACCGCGTGGCGACGATGAACGGTTATTAAAAGGACACCAAAAATGGACATTCAAACTTTATTCAACCTCAATGGCCGCGTTGCTTTGGTCACCGGCGGATCGCGCGGCATCGGCAAGATGATTGTCGAAGGCTATTTGAAAGCAGGCGCGGCCCGCGTGTACATCAGTGCGCGCAAAGTCGACCAAATCGAAGAAACCGTTGCCGAATTTGGCAATCAGGTCATTGGCCTGCCTTGCGATCTGTCGACTGTTGACGGTTGCCTTTCGCTGGCTGCACAAATTGCCGAGCGTGAGGAAAAGGTCGACATTTTGGTGAACAATGCCGGTGCGGCATGGGGCGCCGATTTTGGTCAATTCCCCGAAGCCGGCTGGGACCGCGTGATGGACCTGAACGTCAAATCCCTGTTCTTCCTGACGCAAGCTTTGCATCCGCAATTGAAAGCAGCAGCGACATTTGATCGGCCCGGCAAGGTCATCAACATCGCGTCGATTGACGGCCTGCGCATCAACCCATGGCAAACCTACAGCTATCAGGCATCAAAGGCTGCCGTCATTCACCTGACCCGCCGTTTGGCCGCCGAGCTGGTCAAGGACAACATCCTTGTGTCCGGCATTGCGCCGGGCGCATTCCAGTCGGACATGAACAAAGCGGCGCGTGACCATGCGGACGCTGTCGGCAAAAATATCCCGTTCCCGCGCATCGGTACACCCGAAGACATGGCCGGACTCGCCATTTTCTTGGCGGCGCGTGCGGGCGATTATATCGTTGGCGAGACCATTGCGTGCGACGGCGGCATCGTCAACGCATCGCTTCCGGGTAATGGAATTGCGCCTTAACGGCTTTTTATTCGTACATTCGAATGCATTTGACGCATTTCTGGGGAAATTAGGGTGAGTTGCAAAACATGCAACTCACCCTATTCTTTTCGCAATTGCAGCATAAACGCGCCGCCCCTATTTGGGTCTCAACGGCAAGCGATTGTCGAGACACATTGACCGGGCGGCACTCTCCTCCTCTCTCCCCCGCCCCCGGACAATATTACGGCCTCCATGCACAGCGTGGAGGCCGTTTATCTTTCACCCCCAAAGTTGTTCTCCATTTTGTCCACCGCGAACTGGCCTGTCTGTGGATAAGTCCGCTTTTTCTGCTTTGTGCGACTCGAAAAGCATGAGACCTTCAAGTCATCAGGCAGACACGCTTCGATGTAAAGCAGAACCGGAAACGGGAAAGCAGAGCGGACCAGAGTGGATGCAGGGTCACCAAATCCGCAGGCAATCGGTCGCAAGACTGGGAATGTGGCAGATGCGGTGGGTACGAAGACAACGAATATTATGTGCGGCTGATCGCAAGAAAAGCAACGCCAGATAGGATACCCAAAGTACCAAGGTGAACTGAAATGGCTTTCGGGTCAGATTGGGGAACCGGACGTCAGAAAGCGGAAAGAATGGCCCTCGTGGCCAAGGACTTCCAAAATCAGACGCAGTGGGCGCTGGTAGCAATACCAGCGCCCATTTATTTTATGTGGCACAAAAATCGCCGCATCGCTAAGGCCGTTTCATGTCTGAAATCACGCCCCAAATCGTCGCCGACCATGGTCTTAATGAAGAAGAATATGCGCGCATTTTGCACGCCATGGGCCGTGTGCCCAACATGGTCGAACTCGGCATATTTTCGGTGATGTGGTCGGAACATTGTTCTTACAAATCCTCACGCATCCATTTGAAGAAACTGCCGACCCAGGCACCTTGGGTCATTTGCGGCCCCGGCGAGAATGCCGGCGTTATCGACATTGGCGAAGGCCCGAACGGCAGCAAGCTTGCCGCGATCTTCAAAATGGAATCGCACAACCACCCGTCATACATCGAACCTTATCAGGGTGCAGCGACGGGCGTTGGCGGCATTTTGCGCGACGTGTTCACAATGGGCGCGCGCCCTGTGGCGAATATGAACGCCCTGCGCTTTGGACGCCCTGACCATCCCAAGATGAAGCATCTTGTGCAGGGCGTGGTTGCGGGCATTGGCGGCTATGGCAATTGCGTTGGCGTTCCCACCGTGGGCGGCGAAACCAATTTCCACCCGGCCTATGATGGCAATATCCTTGTCAACGCCATGACCGTTGGCGTCGCGGATCAGGACAAGATTTTCTATTCGGCCGCAACCGGCCTTGGCAACCCGATCGTCTATGTCGGATCCAAGACAGGCCGCGACGGTATTCATGGCGCGACCATGGCATCGGCGGATTTCGGCGCAGACATTGAAGAAAAACGCCCGACGGTTCAGGTGGGCGATCCGTTCACCGAAAAGCTGCTGATTGAGGCATGCCTTGAACTGATGGCGTCGGACGCGATTGTCGCGATTCAGGATATGGGCGCCGCTGGCCTGACCAGCTCAAGCGTCGAAATGGCGACCAATGGCAAGGCCGGCATCATCCTCGACATGGACAAGGTGCCATGCCGTGAAGAGGGCATGACCCCCTATGAAATGATGCTGTCGGAAAGCCAGGAGCGCATGCTCATGGTGCTCAAGCCAGGCCGCGAGGAATTTGCGAAGGCCATTTTCGACAAATGGGAGCTGGATTTCGCGGTCATCGGCGAAGTCACCGACACGGGCCATATGGTGCTGACGTGGAAGGGCGAGGTCGTCTGCGATATTCCGCTTGGACCATTGGCCGAAGACGCGCCTTTGTACGACCGCCCCGCCGCGTCGAAGGAAGAATATAAGGCATGGGCCAATGTCAAACCGCTTGGCGATGTTCCCGCCAGCACCGACATCGGCGCCGATTTGCTCAAGCTGATGGCAAGCCCGGATATCGCGTCACGTGCGTGGATTTGGCAGCAATATGATAGCCAGGTCGGCGGCGACACGGCGCAGCTTTCGGGTGGTGATGCCGCCGTCGTGCGCATTCACGGCACCAACCGCGCACTGGCGATGAGCACGGATTGCACCCCGCGTTATTGCTATGCTGACCCGTATGAAGGCGGCAAGCAAGCCGTTGCCGAAACCTATCGCAACATCAGCGCGGTCGGCGCAACGCCGCTTGCGATCACCAACTGCCTCAACTTCGCCAACCCGCAGCGCCCAGAAATCATGGCGCAAATCGTCGGCTGCCTCGAAGGGATGGGCGACGCGTGCCGCGCGCTCGATTACCCAATCGTGTCGGGCAACGTGTCGCTCTACAATGAAAGTAAGGCCACCGGCGGTGGCAGCGCGATTTTGCCGACGCCAGCGATTGGCGGCGTGGGTGTACTTGAAGACGTCGGCAAGATGGCGACGATTGGGTTTAAAACCGACGGCGACGGCATCTTCGTCATTGGCCATAATGATGGGCATCTGGGCCAGTCATTATGGCTGCGCGAACTGCATGGCCGTGAAGACGGCGCCGCGCCATCGGTCGACCTCGGCCAAGAACGCGCGCACGCAGAATTTGTCCGTCAGCTGATTCAAGATGGCAAGGTCAATGCGGTGCATGACGTTGCCGACGGTGGTTTGCTGGTGGCCTTGACCGAAATGGCATTGGCCAGCGGCAAGGGATGTGCGCTCGAAGAAATCGGCGACGCCTTCACCGCGTTCGGCGAAGATCAGGCGCGCTATGTTGTGACCAGCGCCGCTGCGGACCAAATACAGGCCGCAGGCATTCCGATGACGCGGATTGGCACGGTTGGCGGAACGTCAGTCAAGGGCCCCGGTTTCGAAGTCGAAATAGCCGACCTCTGCAACGCGCATGAAAGCTTCTTCAAAAACTGGATGGAAAGCTAAAGCTTAACGCCAACCCGTGGCGTCCATGCCCCATTTTTCATCGTGCCTCTCTGCGTCCTCTGCGCCTCTGCGTGCAAAATGGATTCACGCAGAGGCGCCGAGGGCGCAGAGTTAAAACACAGGGCTAATATCGGTCCGTGCCCGAAGGCCCGACCCATCACACGCGTTCGCCTGTTGTTAAACGGCAGGTGCCAGCAGATTATACGGATCAATACCGCCGGAACGCATCGCGGCATGCGCGGCTTTGTAGTTCACGGGTTCCGCGATCCCCAAACGCTTGCGTGCGTCGGCCAAAGGCTCGCGTAGCAAGGCTGCGATATCTTCCTGAGCGATGTTCTTCGCGGCTTTGCCGATACGATAGCCTTCGTGGACGGCTTTCATAATCGGCGCAGATTTTGCGACGCGATATTTCAGTTCCAATCCGCCGGCATAGGCAATGAAGCCGACGCCCAGATTGTGGTTCTGCGCATAAGTAAAGCCAAGCACGCATTGTTCACCCAGCGCGTCACGGCCATATCCGGTCAGGATGTGCAGCATGTCATGGGTATCGCGCAAGCGGTCGCCATAACGTTCAACCACATCGCCGAAAACGGGATAGGATGTCCGGAACTGGGCATATTCCGCCTCAAGACCCGCCGCGCTTAAACCTTCGCGCTCCATAAATTCGACATAGGCACGGCCAACGGTACCGGCTGGCAGCTTCTTGATGCTGTCATGGTCATCGAGCATGTCGATGAGGCGCTCATTGCTTTCAAGCAATGCCTTGCCCTTTGGTGTTTCCCAAAACTTCCGCGCCATTTCGCCGAACTTGCGGCCGCTGAGCGCCGCAATGATGTGAAACACCTGCTCTGTGTCTTCTTTGTTGGCAATCAGCTTACGAAAATGACGCCACGCTTTCAGCGGCTGAATCTTTGCAGGGGGGCGATCAGGATGCGAGAAATACAGTTCGGTCATGGCGAATCCAAAGCTATTTAGAACATCGGGATATGTACTACCTACACTCATGTCAATAACAAAAGCTTAACGCGCTGGACGGGGTTCGCGGACTTCTGTATTAATGAAATAACACAGGGGAATGTTATGCAGAAATCGGAAAGCAGATACATCACGCTGGACGCCATGCGCGGCTTTGCGGTGATGGGCATATTGGCGATGAATATCATCGGCTTCGCGATGCCCGAATGGGCCTATATCACCCCTGCGGCCTATGGCGGTGAAACCTTTGCCGACCAGATGGCGTGGCTGTTCTCCTTTGTGTTCATCGACGGCAAAATGCGCGGGCTGTTCTCTTTATTGTTCGGTGCGAGCCTGATTTTGATAACGGAGCGCGCGTCGTCCAACGGCGAAAGCGCGGCGCAGGTGCATTATCGGCGCATGGCGTGGCTCGCGGTCTTCGGCCTCGTGCATTATTTCTTCATTTGGTTTGGCGACATATTGTTCCTGTATGCCATGGCCGGGATGGTCGCTTTTCTGTTCCGTGAATGGGCGCCCGTGCGTTTGGTCAAATGGGCGTTAATTATCTTCAGCCTGGGCCTTGTCTTTTGGGGGCTGCAATTTGGCGGGCTGCAAATCCTACAATATCTGGCGACCCAGCCCGACGCGTCGGCGGATTTGGTGCGGCAATATAATGACGTGAAATCGAGCCCTGATTTCAGCTTTGATATCCCGGCGCAGGTCGATCTGCACCGCGGCCCATATCTACAGATTGTCGCGGACAAGCTCGCCGATTGGCCGGCCTTATTTGGTGTGGTCTTCATGTCGATAGCCGAAACGCTGCCGCTGATGATGATCGGCATGGCCATGAACAAAAGCGGGTTCATTTTGGGCAATTGGTCGCCCGCGGATTACCGCCGCTGGGCATGGCGGTTGGTACCGGGCGGTCTGATCGCGACCGGCCTGCTCGCGCTGTGGATGATCGTCAGCCAATATGACGCGGTTACGGCGCTCGCGATTATGTTCTTTTGGGGTGCGATACCGCGTCTCATGCTGACCATCGGATATGCTGCGGTGTTGATACTGGTCATCGCGCGCTTTGACGGCAGTCCGCTGTTGTCGCGTGTCGCCGCCGCTGGCCGCGCGGCGTTTAGCAATTATCTCGGCACCAGCATCATCATGACGACCCTTTTCTATGGCTATGGCTTTGGCCTGTTCGGCGAAGTCGGCCGGCTTGGTCTATGGGCATATGTGTTGACGATGTGGGCGGTGATGCTGTCATGGTCGCAACCATGGCTGAAACAACATCGTTATGGCCCGTTGGAGTGGCTGTGGCGCAGTCTGGCCCGCGGGCAGATGCAGCCGATGCGTCGTTAATGCTATTGCAATCAATTCGCATTAACACTATATATGTCTCTTAGGAGATGTTCCATGGTCGTTTGCGTGTGTAATGCTATCCGGGAAAAAGACCTGCGCGCTGCGGTGCGTTGCGGTTCTGAGCGTCCGAACGATGTGTACGCGCGCCTTGGTCGCAAACCGAAATGTGGCCAGTGCCTGACCTTTGCCCGAAATATTATCAGCGCCGGACCTGCGACCGCGTAGCATTAGCTATCCGATAATTGGCGGTTTCACGTCACTTTGCGCTTTCAACTGGGGCATCTTTCACGCTATCTTGATTCGATAAACTATAGAGGATTGTGCCATGAAGGGTGATGCAAAGGTCATTGAGTATCTAAATGAGGCGCTCAAAAATGAATTGACCGCCGTGAACCAATATTGGCTGCATTATCGTATGCTCGACAATTGGGGCGTGTCCAAACTGGCACATTTTGAACGGCACGAGTCGATCGACGAGATGAAGCATGCCGACAAGTTGGCGGAGCGCATCCTGTTCTTGGACGGGTTGCCCAATTTCCAGCTTCTCGGGCGTTTGCGCATTGGTGAAACGGTCGAAGAAATCCTGAAAGCGGATTTAGAGCTTGAATATGAGGCTCTGTCGCAACTGAAAGATGCCATCGCGCACAGCGAAGCTGTTCGCGATTATGTCAGCCGCGAT
>JBILBJ010000072.1:0-8444 GCA_044353705.1 Sphingorhabdus sp.
CCTTCCGCCAAGGCCGACTTCGACGATGCACGCATCGGCTGGCGTCCGCGCAAAGGCGCAAAAGGCAACTGCGGTGGTGACTTCAAAGAAGCTCGCTTCCAGCCCCTCGGCATGGTCCAAAACCTCGGACAACAGCGCGGAGAGAGTGGCGTCATCAATCAACTTTCCCGCAACGCGTATCCGTTCGTTGAAACGCACCAGATGCGGACTTGAATAGACATGCGTCATCATGCCCGCCGCCTCAATCGCCCCGCGCAAAAACGCGCAGGTCGAACCTTTGCCGTTGGTGCCAGAGACATGGAACACCGGCGGAAGATTGAGGTGCGGATTACCGAGGCGCTCCAGCAATGCCACAATGCGCGTCAGCCCCAAGACATCCTTGCCGGGTGACAACATGGTCAGCCGGTCCAATTGCGCCTGAACAGCAGGGTCAGAGGAAATGGCGTGGTCAGGCATTTGCCGAACCTTGCCAAGGCGCAATGTCACCCTGAACTTGTTTCAGGGTCTTAATATTCTGCGCAGCGATAAAGTAAGATGCTGAAACAAGTTCAGCATGACTGATATTTTGCATAACGGTTATCGCAATCAAGCCGCCTTCTTCTCGGGCGCGAGGTAGCCGACGAGCTGCGACAATACGCCGCGCAGGTCGTGGCGATGCGTGACCATATCGATCATGCCATGCTCCAACAAATATTCGGCGCGCTGAAATCCTTCGGGCAGTTTTTCCCGAATTGTCTGCTCGATTACCCGCTGTCCGGCAAAACCGATGAGCGCGCCGGGTTCGGCAATTTGGACATCGCCAAGCATTGCATAAGACGCGGTGACACCGCCGGTGGTGGGGTCGGTCAGCACAACGATGTAGGGCAGTCCGGCATCATGCAGCATTTGGATAGCGACGGTTGAACGCGGCATCTGCATCAGGCTCAATATGCCCTCCTGCATGCGTGCGCCACCTGCGGCGGTAAAGATGATGTAAGGGCATTTGTCGCGGATCGCGGCCTTTACAGCGTCGATGAACGCCTCACCAACTGCCATGCCCATGGAACCGCCCATGAAGGCAAAATCCTGAACACTGACAACAACATCTTGGCCGTCGATTTTGCCACGCGCGCTCATCATCGCGTCTTGCTCACCCGTTGCGTGGCGGGCGGCTTTAATCCGGTCGATATATCTCTTGGTATCTTTGAACTTCAACGGGTCTTCGCCGACTACGGGCGGCTTAAGCACGTCATAGCTGTCATCATCGAACAAAGCGGCAAAGCGTTCGGCTGGGCCAATGCGGCCGTGATGGTCACATTTTGGACAGACAGACTGGTTTTCCTCAAATTCCTTGAGGAAGATCATCGCCTGACAGCCCTTGCACTTGTGCCACAGCGTTTCTGCCGTTTCGCGCTTGGCGATGAAGGGGATGGCGTTACGGACGCGAGTGACCCAGTTCATATTTTCTGTCCCTGTAAAATACGCAGTGTAAAATATACCGTAGTGCTGAGCCTGTCGAAGCACGCTTCCCAGGCTAAAGCTACACCCAAGAGGCGCCCGTCGACGGACGCAGTCGCTGGGCGACCGCTGCTCAGGGCTACGGTTTTGTAATCAGCCACGCGCCGAAATGATAGCCGATTTCAACGACGCCACATAATCACGGACGGGACCAGCGGCGTTGACGCCATGTTTGGCGACGAGTTCGACGATTGCGGAACCAACGACAACGCCATCGGCAACGCGCGCGATGTTTGCGGCTTGTTCAGGTGTGCGGACGCCAAAGCCAACCGCGATGGGCAGGTCGGTGTGCGCCTTTAGCCGCGCCACCGCCTCATCAATGCTGGTCTGCGCCGCGACTTGCAGGCCGGTGATACCGGCGACCGATACATAATATAGAAAACCAGATGCTCCATCGAGGACGGCTGGCAGGCGGGCGGTGTCTGTCGTGGGCGTAGCGAGACGAATGAGGTCAATGCCCGCGCTGCGCAGTGCAGGGCCAAGCTCCGGGTCTTCCTCGGGCGGAATGTCGACGCAGATGACGCCATCGACGCCCGCTTTGTTGCATTCGGACGCGAACCAATCGCCACCACGGATCGTCATCGGGTTGGCATAACCCATCAGCACCAAGGGCGTGTCGGGGTGGCGTTTGCGGAACGCGGAGGCTAGCGCGAAGATATCCGCTGTCGTGGTGCCCGCATTAAGGCTGCGGATGTTTGCTTCTTGAATAACAGGGCCGTCGGCCATCGGGTCCGTGAATGGCATGCCAAGTTCAATGACATCCGCGCCGCCCGCGACGAGTGCGTCGAGATTGGCTGCGGTGTCACCGTCACCTGCAGTGATAAAGGCGACGAGCGCGGGATGGGCTTTGGAAAAGGCGGTGGAGAGGCGGGTCATGCAACCAACCTTTTGTTATCCTGAAACAAGTTCAGGATGACGAAAGTCGAGCCGTTCATATCGACGTCCCCAAAGCCTCAGCGACGGTGAAAATATCCTTGTCACCGCGGCCACAGAGGTTGGCGAGGATGATCTGGTCACGGTCCATTTTCTTGGCTTCGCGTTCCACCGCGGCAATTGCGTGGGCTGGCTCCAGCGCGGGAATGATACCTTCTGTTCGGCAGAGCAATTGGAATGCGGCAAGCGCCTCAGTGTCGGTCACGCTGTCATAGCGCACACGGCCAATTTCCTTGAGCCAGCTATGTTCCGGGCCAATGCCGGGATAATCGAGGCCAGCCGAAATCGAATGTGCTTCTGCGATCTGGCCATCTTCGTCTTGCAGCAGGTACGTCTTGTTGCCGTGCAAGATGCCCGGACGGCCGCCCGCAAGGCTCGCGGCATGTTCCTTCTCAAGGCCATGACCCGCCGCTTCAATACCAAGCATTTCGACGTCTTTGTCGTCCAAAAACGGGTGGAACAGGCCAATGGCGTTTGATCCGCCACCGATGGCTGCGACCAGCAAATCGGGCAGGCGATTAATGCGCGACAGCATTTGTGCGCGCGCTTCCTTCCCGATCACGCTTTGGAAATCCCGGACCAGTTCGGGATAAGGATGCGGACCAGCTGCGGTGCCGATGATGTAGAATGTGTCGTGGACATTGGCGACCCAGTCGCGAAGTCCTTCGTTCATTGCGTCTTTCAACGTGCCTGCGCCGCTGGTGACGGGAATGACCTCCGCGCCCAACAAGCGCATGCGGAACACATTGGGCTGCTGCCGTTCAATGTCCTTGGCGCCCATATAGATGAAGCAGGGCAGGCCAAAACGTGCGCAGACGGTTGCCGTGGCAACGCCATGCTGGCCAGCGCCGGTTTCTGCGATAATCCGCGTCTTACCCATGCGGATGGCGAGCAGTATCTGGCCAATGCAATTGTTGATCTTGTGCGCGCCGGTATGATTCAGCTCGTCGCGTTTGAACCAGATTTGCGCGCCTTTGCCTGCGGGGGCGTTCTTACGGACTTCTTCCGTGAGGCGCTCGGCATAATATAATGGCGACGGGCGACCGACATAATGTTCCAGCAAATCGTCGAACTGCGCTGCAAATGCCGGGTCCTGTTTCGCGGCGCGATATTCGCGTTCCAGGTCGAGCACGAGCGGCATAAGCGTTTCGGCGACATAGCGCCCGCCGAACTGGCCGAAATGGCCGCGATCGTCGGGTTGGTTGCGGAATGAGTTTGGAGTGAGTTCAGCTGTGGTCATGGTTGCGGACCGCTTGGCAGAAGGCCGCAATCTTGTCCATATCCTTGATGCCCGGCGCGGATTCAACGCCAGATGAGGTATCGACCAATTTCGCGCGTGTTTGCCGCAGGGCTTCACCGACATTGTCCGGGTTCAGGCCCCCGGCAAGCCCCCAAGGCAGCTTGTGTTTATGCTGGTTGAGCAACGACCAGTCGAATCGTGTGCCCGTGCCGCCGGGCAATGCTTGGGCCGGCGCATCAAACAGGATGAGGTCCGCCGCGCCTTCATATTGGTCGGCATTTTTAAGCGTTGCTGCGTCTTTTACGCCAAAGGCTTTCCAGATTTCAATGTCGACCGCGCTTTTTAAAACGCGCAAATATTGATGCGTTTCCGATCCATGAAATTGCACGATATCGGGTTTGACCACTTCGATTGCCTTGGCTGTAAAGCCCGGCTCGGCATTTACGAGCAGCAGGACGACCTTTACATTTGCGGGTGCGCGCATCCGCAACGCAGCGGCTTGGTCAAGCGCGACATGTCGCGGGCTTTTTTCGAAATGGACAAGGCCGACATGCGTGGCGCCAGCTTTTGCTGCCGCATCAATGCTTGCCTCGTCTTTCAAGCCACAGATTTTGATTTGCGTTTGCATGGTAGCTAACTAGCGAAGCCGAAGGCTTCCGTCATGCTGAACTTACGCAACCGCGGGTGATTTTATGCCCGCGTTTTGCTTTACAAAGTACCCATAATGGCCCGTGCTGCATCTTCGGGGCTCTCGGCCTTGGTAATGGGTCGTCCGATAACCAATATGCTAGCGCCGTCGTCGCGCGCCTGACGCGGGGTAACGGTGCGTTTTTGATCTGCGCTGGTGCCGCCCGCGGGACGAAGACCGGGAACAACGAAAAACCCGTCCTTCCAATTCTTTTTAACCGCTTTCACTTCATGGCCCGAGCATACAATGCCATCCAGCCCGGCTTCCTGCGCCAATGCCGCCAGTCGGGCGACCTGAAGGTCTGCGCTATCGGACACACCGACGCGGTTAAGGTCATGGTCGTCGAGGCTGGTCAAAACCGTGACGGCGACGACTTTAGTATGGGCGCCGGCTGCCGCCTTGGCATCTTCCATCATCGCACGGCCACCGGCGGCGTGGATGGTGACAATGGCTGGCTCCAACGTGTTAATCGCCTGCATCGCCTTGGCGACGGTATTGGGAATGTCGTGCAGTTTTAGATCAAGAAAGATCGGCAGGCCGAGCTTTTGCACTTCGTGCACGCCGTGATGTCCGTTGGCACAGAAAAATTCGAGGCCAAGTTTAACCCCACCGACTTGATCCTTAATGCGCCGCGTCAGTTCCAGCGCGTCATCCAGATAAGGGGTGTCGATTGCGACGAAAATCGGGTTGGTCATATCGTATCCACAGCGGCATAGGCAGGGGGAGGGGACACCGGCGGCGGTGGCGGCAAAGTCGAACCGCGCTGGTTTGCTTCAAGCGTCATTATGCGCCGTTTCAGGCGCCAAACCTGCGTAAGGTGCACGAAATACAGCGGCAGCAATCCAATGAGAAACGACGCAATTACAAGCGCGGGCAATTTGGTGTCCAGGCGAAGGCCACCCCACAGGCTGACCGACACCGGCACCCAGTTGTTGGTCGCAAACACGATAAGCCCGATAATGATCGTTACCCAAATGAGCATCTTCAAAAATCGCATCGGTCCGCCGCTCCTTCTTATCTCACTACCTTATGGCAAGTTTAAGCCTTTGGGTAGCGCTATCCACTAGCTTTGCCGCCGCGCATTTTGGTGGCGGCCAAGACTTAGCCAAATACGCGTTCGAAAATGGTGTCGATATGTTTGAAGTGGTAATCAAGATTGAACCGGTCTTCGATTTCTTCGGCGGACATTTTCGCCGCCACATCTGCATCGGCCTTCAAAAGCTCCATCAGCGATTCCGCGCCGTCGGATTCCCAAACCTTCATCGCGTTGCGTTGAACGATGCGGTAGCTGTCCTCGCGGCTGATGCCAGCCTGGGTCAGCGCCAAGAGCACGCGCTGTGAATGGACAAGGCCGCCCATGCGGTCGAGATTCTTCTGCATGCGTTCAGGATAGATCAGCAGCTTATCAATCACGCCCGTCAGTCGGCCAAGTGCGAAATCGAGTGTGATTGTCGCGTCCGGCCCGATATAGCGTTCGACGCTTGAGTGGCTGATGTCACGTTCATGCCACAAAGCGACATTTTCCAGAGCAGGCGTCACATAGCCACGCACCATACGGGCAAGGCCCGTCAGGTTTTCGGTCAGCACCGGGTTGCGCTTGTGCGGCATGGCGGAACTGCCCTTTTGACCCGGCGAGAAATATTCCTCCGCCTCAAGCACCTCGGTGCGCTGCAAATGGCGCACTTCGGTTGCGAGTCGCTCGATGGACGAGGCGATGACGCCTAGCGTTGCGAAATACATGGCGTGGCGGTCACGCGGGATCACCTGCGTTGATACAGGTTCAATCGCAAGACCAAGCTTTGCCGCGACAAGGGCTTCAACGCCTGGATCGATATTGGCAAAGGTGCCAACAGCGCCCGAAATGGCGCATGTCGCGATTTCGGCGCGGGCGGCCACAAGGCGTTCACGGCCACGTGCGAATTCCGCATAGGCTTGCGCAAGCTTCATGCCGAAGGTGACGGGTTCCGCATGAATGCCGTGGCTGCGGCCGATCGTTGGCGTAAACTTGTGCTCCATCGCGCGAGTCTTAATTGCGGCGAGCAAAGCATCCATGTCCGCGAGCAAAAGATCGGTCGCTTGCGTGAGCTGTACTGCAAGGCAGGTGTCGAGCACATCGGAAGATGTCATCCCCTGATGCATGAAACGGGCTTCATCGCCCACTTGCTCTGCGACCCATGTCAGGAACGCGATGACATCATGCTTTGTGACAGCCTCAATCGCGTCAATGGCCGCAACATCGATAGCCGGATTGGTGTCCCACCATTTCCAAAGCGCTTGCGCGGCAGAGGCAGGAACAACACCGCGTTCGGCCAGCGCATCGGTGGCATGTGCTTCAATTTCGAACCAAATGCGAAAGCGGTTTTCAGGTTCCCAAATCTTCACCATGTCGGGGCGGGAATAACGTGGGATCATATTGGTCGCTTTCTGCTGAAGTCGGGAGTCGTCGCCCCGTTAGCAGGCGCGCCGCAAGGCGTCAAAAACGACGCGCGTGATGCGCACAAAAAAGAAGGGCGCGGGTTTTACGCCGCGCCCTTGCTCATGAAAAAGCGATACGTTTAGAAGTCGATAGATACGCGACCGTACAAAAACCGTCCGCTGAAACCGAATGGCGACTGCGAGCTGTAAGGCAGGAATGAGTTGTTAAAGCCATAGCTCACACCGTCCACCGTTCCGAACGGAAGGCGATCTGGATATACATCCAACACGTTGTTCGCGCCAAATGCAACTGACACGGACTCAACGGGTTTGAAGCGGAACTCAAGGTCCGTAATCCATTTTGGCGACAGGAATATATCGCCTGGGACGATACCAGGGCCTATTGCGATGTTGCTATTGTTTGCCGCTGTCGAGAAGCCGCTTGGCAAGAATACTTCGCCGTAACGGTTCGTGCGCAGCGTCATGCCAAGATTGTTGTAATCCCAATCGAGCGTGGCGTTCAGCTTGTTTTTGGGCTGTCCGTCGGTCAGGCGATAGCTTTCCTGCCGTGCGAACAAACGCTGTGCAGTGAAGCCGGAAAATACGCGGCGGTCGGTAATTTTGGTATTGTTCAAATTATACCCGACGCTGACGCGGAATTTGCCGAGGCCGAATTCTGGCACGCGGTAGCTGGCAACGATATCAAGACCAGTTGTGCGAGTATCAATACCGTTGATGAAAAAGCGCGCCGAGCTTACGCCCGTCACACCAGCTGACGTCAGCAACGCTAGAACGTCTGGCCCAGTAAGGTTTTCGGTCAAGGTGATGCGGTCGTTGATTTTTATATTGTAGTAATCCGCAGTGATGCTGAGCCCGCTAATCGGCGTGAACGTAACGCCGCCGCCAATGTTAACCGATTTTTCTGGCGTGAGCGGCTGTGCACCCAGCGCAACGGCCACAGGCGATGAAACCGGGAATGTCCCGATTTCGATGAGCACGCCGCCTACGTTGTTGGTCGATGTGGTTGCAAATGATTGCTGGGCAAGGCTTGGCGCGCGGAAGCCGGTTGAAATTGATCCGCGCAAAGCCACGCCATCAACGATTTCATATCGTGCGGCGGCTTTACCATTGATGGTATCGCCAAAGTCACTGAAATGTTCGTAGCGTCCCGCCAATTGCATCGTCAAGCTGTCGGAGAGATCGGCATCGAGTTCGATGTAACCAGCAAAGCTATTGCGCGAAACGTCCGTCGCGTTTGCAGGACGGAAGCCCGGGAACACCTGCGCACCACCGGCGGCATTAAACGGCGCAGCCGAGAAAGGCCCGTTGACGTAGCTTTGGAGCTCGCCTGGGACGATTTTGTAGTTTTCGTTGCGATATTCGCCACCGACGGCAAGCGAAACGCTTTGGCCAATACCGATGTCCAAATCGCGGCGCATATCAAGGTTGATCGACGTCTGGCCTGAACGTAGGCCGCCAGCGTCAAATTCCCGCGCACTTACCGCACCGCCCAAGGACGTGTTGACCGTATTTTCGATCTCATAATCCAGACGGTTGGACCCATAGACCACGGACAGGTCGTAATCCCATCCGCTCATGGCGCCACGAAGACCTGCCGCCGCAGAGATATCTACGATCTCGCTGGCGATAAGGGGAAGGAAGCCATCTGCG
>JBILBJ010000073.1:0-8279 GCA_044353705.1 Sphingorhabdus sp.
CCATGGCTTGGTGCCTCCGACAAACGTACGTTGCGCGGGATGACTGTTTTAAACACCAGATCGCCCAAGCAACTGCGCACGTCATCCGCAACTTGTTCTGTCAGCTTGTTGCGTTTGTCGTACATGGTCAACGCAACACCCATGATCGTCAGCGCCGGGTTAAACCGGCCCTGAATGCGCTCAACGGTTTGTAATAGCTGACTTAAACCTTCCAACGCAAAAAATTCGCATTGTAGCGGCACAAGAAGAGAGTCGACGGCGACGAGCGCGTTGATGGTGATAAGCCCCAGCGAGGGCGGGCAATCAATGATGCAGATATCCCAGTTGGCATCCGATTTGTCGAAAGCTGCCTTTAACCGCCCGGTGCGGTCCGCATATTCGACCAGTTCAATTTCAGCGCCCGACAGATCAACCGTCGCAGGGACCATGTCGAGATTGGGAATCAAGGTCGGAATGGCCGCATCCTTCAACGAGGCGTCACCTAGCAAAAGATCGTAGCTGCTTTGAACGCGCTGCGCTTGTTTAAGGCCTAGGCCGGTTGACGCGTTCCCTTGAGGGTCCAGATCGACCAGCACGCACCGCCAACCGCTTGCCGCCAATGCAGTAGCCAAGTTGATAGCCGTGGTGGTCTTGCCAACCCCGCCCTTCTGATTTGCCACTGCAATTCGGATCATGGTTTTTGTCCCTTTGCCCCGGCGTTGCCGCCACCTGTTCGCTTACCAGCCAATGTACCGACCAGAATACCGGCATCTGCATCGGTTATGCTTTGTTTAACGCTAAACGCGCCATCCCAGACTGTTTTGACGTCGTCCCACTCTGCAGCTGCGTTACGCCCCTTTGGCAGCAGCCACAAAGTATTATTATGAGAGAAACGCGCCGCCAGTTCAAACAATTTGGGCAAGGGCGCAAATGCCCGCGCACTGATGACCGAAAATGGGGTGGTTTTCATGCGCTCCAGCGGCATGCCCATGACCGTGACACGGCCACCAATATCCAGCATTTCCACCGCACGCTGCAAATATTCTATGCGCCGTGCGCGCGACTCCACAAGCGTGACCTCAAAATCCGTGAGCAACGCAATAATCAACCCGGGGAAGCCCGCGCCAGACCCAAGGTCCAACCATTTGGTTTCAGGCATGCTCTGATCCATGAAGGTCAGCAACTGCGCACTGTCGACGATATGGCGCGACCAAATATCGTCTACAGTCGATGCCGCAATGAGGTTCTGGCTGGCCGATTCGCGTTTCAGGAACGCAACGAACGCGTCGAGCGATTCCATTGTTTCACGTGAAACACCCAAGGATGTTGTCAGCCACTCTTTCGCTTCAGCTTCGGTCATGCGGATTCCGTCACCGCGCTGCGGGCTCTTTTGGCGTGGACCAAGATGGCAGCCAAAGCCGCTGGCGTGATGCCACGAAGGCGAGAAGCAGCCGCCAAATTTTCGGGCTTTGCGCTTTGCAGCTTCTCCACCATCTCATTGGAAAGTCCCGCGATAGCCGCATAATCAACATTGCTGGCCAGCGTTATTTTCTCATTTGCGGCAATATCTTGAATCTCGGCCTCCTGCCGCGCGAGATATGGTGCATAGCGACCGTCCTGCTCAATCTCTAACAACAGCTCGCGTGGCCATTCGGCCCCATCGGCCTCCAACAAGTCCATGATGGATACATGGGGGAAACGCAGCCATTCGAGCTTCGACATTTTACCCGCATCAGGTTTGACCGGTACACCCTGCTTCATCAACACATCGGCACTTATGTGCGCCGACATCATATCGAGGGCAGTCGCCTTCATCTGCTCTCGATGGTTGAATGCATCCATTCGGCCCGTGCCAACGGCACCCGCTTCAATCGCCATTGGCGTGAGCCGCGTATGGGCATTGTCTGAACGAAGTCTCAAACGATACTCTGCCCGCGCCGTGAGCATCCTGTACGGCTCCGTAACGCCTTGCAGCGTGAGATCATCAATCATCACCGCAATATAGCTGTTGGTGCGGTCCATAGCCGGCATGGGTTGGTCGAGCAATTTGCAAGCAGCGCCCAGCCCGGCCACCAATCCCTGTGCCGCAGCCTCTTCATATCCCGTTGTGCCATTGATCTGACCCGCGCAATATAGTCCTTCAAAACCGCGCACGGCGAGGGTGGAATCGAGACAACGCGGGTCAATATAATCATATTCAACGGCGTAACCCGGAACGATGATTTCGCATTGCTCAAGGCCCGCCATCGACTTGACCATCGATTCCTGAATATCTGTGGGCAGCGAGGTCGATATGCCATTGGGGTACACCAAATGGCTGTCTAAACCTTCGGGTTCCAAGAATATTTGGTGACCATCACGATCGCCGAAACGGAATATTTTGTCTTCAATGGACGGACAGTATCGTGGCCCCCTGCCCTCAATATCGCCTCCAAATAAGGGCGACCGGTCCAAACCACTGCGGATGATGTCATGTGTCACCGCGTTGGTGCGCGTCATGGCGCAGAATATCTGGGGCACCGACCGCCGTTGATTTGAAAAGGACATCGTCCAATCGTCATCATCGGATGGTTGCTCTTCCAACATTGCCCAGTTGATGGTCCGGCCATCGATGCGCGGCGGGGTGCCTGTCTTTAGCCGCGCTATCGGCAACGCCGCATCGCGCAGCTGCTTGGAAAGGAGCATTGCCGAAGCCTCGCCTACGCGCCCGCCCTCAAACCGCTCTTCGCCTCGAAACAACTTTCCTCCGAGAAAAGTTCCCGTCGCCAGTATGACCGCTGAAGATGTGATGATGGAGCCATCACCAAGGACCAAGCCGCCGACTGTGTTGGATGACCCTTGAATGAGGTGGAGCGCCGCGGCCTCAGCCTGCACTATCGTCAAATTCGCAATTTGTCCGAGTTGGCGCTGGACCGATGCCTTAAACAAAGACCGGTCTGCCTGAACCCGGGGTCCCTGCACGGCCGCGCCTTTTGACGCGTTGAGCATGCGGTAGTGGATCGCCGCATCATCTGCCGCACGGGCGATAAGACCATCAAATGCATCGACTTCGCGCACGAGATGCCCTTTTCCAAGGCCACCGATTGCCGGATTGCATGACATCGCGCCGATCATGCTTTTGTCGAAGCTCACAAGCGCAACGCGAACACCCATACGCGCGGCGACGGCTGCGGCTTCAGTTCCCGCGTGCCCTCCGCCCACTACAATGATGTCGAAATCGGTTGTCATAGGTCGCGCATAGACGAACAAGTTGCATCGGTCAAAACTCTGCGCGGGATTGTTTCACGTGAAACAGCGCGTCACTTTCCGACGCAGAATTTGCCAAACAAAGTATCGAGCAGTTCTTCGGTATGGGCGCGGCCCGTTAATGCGTCCAAAGCCAAGCGCGCTTGCCGCAAGCATTCTGCGACGATCAGCCAGTCATCAGTCGCCTGACATGCACCCAGCGCATCTGCGCAGTCTGCGAGCAGCGCCCGTTGACGCTGGTTCACCGAAAACTGGTCGGGCGGCGGCAAAAGCTTTTTCGCGATGTCCGCAACGGCCGTTTTTAGATCGGCCATGCCGAATCCTGAAACAGCCGAAACCTGAATGGCCGCTCCCGATTTTTTTAGACCTTCAGGGCTATCCGACTTGGCCGCCACTTCGATTAGGTTCGGATGGTCGGGCCCAGTAGCTTCGGGCCCAAGCCATAATATGATATCCGCCTGCAGCATCGCGGCCTGACTTCGGTCGATGCCCATGCGCTCAATGACATCGTCGGTATGATCCCGTATCCCTGCAGTATCGGTAAAAACGAACGCGATGCCATCAATCCCAATCGGGACTTCGATCATATCCCGCGTGGTACCGGCAATGTCCGACACGATCGCCGCGTCACGTTCGACCAAGGCGTTCAACAATGTGGACTTGCCGCAATTTGGTGGACCACCCAGTACCACGCGCAACCCATCCTTTAATTTTTCAGCAGCGGGGTTGGATAATATGCGTTCGATTTCGCGTTGAATATTTGCACAAGACACTGATATTGAACGATTATTTTGTAAATCTACATCAGACTCATCCGAAAAATCAAGTTCAGCCTCGGTCAGCGCGGACAGTTGGAGAACCTCTTGCCGCCATGCTTCGATCGCTGCGCTAAAACTGCCGCCAAACATCAATGTAGCGGATTTGCGCTGCCACTCGGTCTCTGCCGATAACAAATCAGCAAGACCCTCAGCCTCGTTCAGATCAAGCCGGCCATTGGCAAAGGCCCTGCGCGTAAACTCACCGGCCTCTGCCGCGCGTACATCGGAAAACTGCGTTATGGCTTTTTCGACAGCGCGAACAACGGCACGTCCTCCATGAATATGAAGCTCAGCAAGATCCTCACCCGTTGCGCTATCAGGACCCGGAAAGAGCAGGACAAGCGCTTGGTCAAGTATCTCCCCGCTGTCTGGTGCCCGTAATATAGCAAGGGATGCACGCCGCGGCTTTGGTGTCCGCCCCGCAAGCCCGCGGACCACATCAAACGCCGCGGGGCCGCTGATGCGAATAATCGCTATGGCAGCCGGCGGCGCACCGCTGGACAGTGCAAAAATAGTGTCGGTGGCGGGCATCAGGGTGCTATTTTTTGTCTTTGCTGCTCACGCCCGACATGGCGGCCTTTGCACCGGTTTCGATCAGTTGTTGAAACAGCTGCAATCCCATTTGTCCCATTGGCGCGATTTGTTTGCCCAGTTCCTGCAGCTGGTCGATGCCGCCGGCGCCGTTCATCAGGTTCGTGACCTTTTCAACATAGGCCTCATTCGCCTTGGTCACGTCGGGCAAACCCAAAAGCGCTCGGGCCTCTTCTGGCGAACAGTCGATCTCTATGTTCATCTTCATGGCCGGGACTCTCCTCTTGATGGTAAGACATAGTATAAAGACAACATCGAATCACGCAATTGCGGAGAATGACCGCGCAGGAGCAATATATGGGCGACATGATAAAGATTGCGGCATTGAATGAAGATGCCTTGTTTCCGGCATATTTCGCCGCTCCGGTTGGCGCAGCGAAAGCGGCTATTATCGTTATACCTGAAATATTCGGCGTAAATGCGGGCATTCGCCAAAAATGCGATCGCTTAGCTAATGATGGATATCTGGCGATTGCACCCGACATTTTCTGGCGTTTTGCGCCCGGCGTCGAACTTAATCCCGATGTCGAAGCACAGCTTCAAGAAGCGTTCGGCTATTTTAGCCAATATGATGCCGATGATGGCGTCAAAGACATTGAGGCTGCTATTCACGCGATACGCGGTGGGATTTCAGGGCACGCGCCCGTGCAAAATGTCGGCTGTGTCGGCTACTGCCTGGGTGGACGGCTTGCCTATATGGCGGCGACGCGCACCGACATCAGTGCATCGGTTGGCTATTATGGCGTCATGATTGATCAAATGCTTGGCGAGAGTCATGCGATTGCCCATCCACTCATGCTGCACATCCCGACAGCAGACCATTTTGTGGGTCCAGAGGCGCAGGCGGCGATCCATGCAGGACTTGGTAGTCATCCGAAGGTGACTTTGCACGATTATGAGGGCCTCGACCACGGCTTTGCCGCCGAGATGGGCAACCGCCGGAACGAAGCTGGCGCGGCACTTGCCGATTCACGCACAGCAGCGTTTTTTGCAGAACATCTAAGTTGAGGGCTATCTGACGATCGTCAGATGCCCTCAAAAATTAGCGGCTGATCAGAGCGATGACGTAGCTGCCAACGCCCAAATCGGGGTCGGTCCAGCCTTCGTAAATCATCTTGAGTGCAACATAGACAATCACGGCCATGCCCAGCCATGCAATCCATTTATAGCGTTCAATATATTGGGCGATGATATTCGCTGCGATACCCATCAGGGCCACGGCAAAGATCAGGCCGACAATCATGATGCCTGGATGATCCTTGGCGGCGCCTGCCACGGCCAGAACATTGTCGAGGCTCATCGATACATCGGCAACCGCAACCGCCCATGCCGCAGCCGCAAAGCTCTTGGCAGCCGGAATACCGCTATTTTCGTCACCTAAAATTTCAGGAGAGCCGGGCGATTCTGTTGCTTCGCTGCGTTGAAGGTCGCGGTACATTTTCCACGCAACCCAGATCAGCAACAATCCGCCGACGAAGATGAGGCCAATGACACCCATCAACAAATTGACCATCAAGGCAAACACCACACGCAAAACCAGCGCAGCGATGACCCCGATGAAAATGACCTTTTTGCGCTGTTCCGGAGGCAGACCGGCAGCCAACGCGCCAACAACAATCGCATTATCACCCGCAAGCACAAGGTCGAGCAAGATGACCGAACCCAAAGCGGTCCACGCGCTCGTGGTGTTCAGATTGGAGAAGTCATTGACGATATGACCCCAAATTTCGGCAGGTCCGCCAAATGACATCGCCGATGACGCGGTCGCAATTAAAAATTCAAACATCATAAGGTCGCCTATCGCTTACTGATTCATGGAATCGAAGAAGTCTTCGTTGGTCTTCGAATCCTTCATCTTGTCGAGCAGGAACTCCATCGCGTCGATCGTGCCCATTTGCATAAGGATACGGCGCAAGACCCACATTTTCTTGAGCTTACCTTCCTCGACCAGCAATTCTTCCTTACGCGTGCCGGATTTGCCGACATCAAGCGCTGGGAAGATACGCTTATCCGCGACCTTACGATCGAGCACGATTTCGGAGTTGCCGGTGCCTTTGAATTCTTCAAAGATAACTTCATCCATGCGGCTGCCGGTATCGATCAGCGCGGTTGCGATGATGGACAACGAACCACCTTCCTCGATGTTCCGGGCCGCGCCGAAGAAGCGCTTTGGACGTTGCAATGCGTTCGCATCCACACCGCCGGTCAACACCTTGCCCGATGATGGAACGACGGTGTTGTAGGCACGGCCAAGACGCGTGATCGAGTCGAGCAAGATCACAACATCATGCTTATGCTCCACCAGACGCTTTGCTTTTTCGATAACCATTTCAGCGACTTGCACGTGTCGGGTCGCGGGTTCGTCAAAGGTAGAGGACACAACCTCACCCTTCACCGAACGCTGCATATCGGTGACTTCTTCTGGACGTTCATCGATCAACAATACGATCAAGAACACTTCAGGATGGTTTTCGGTAATCGCGCGGGCAATATTTTGCAGCAACACAGTCTTACCCGTACGCGGCGGCGCAACGATGAGCGCGCGTTGGCCCTTACCTTGCGGGCTGACAATGTCGATAACGCGCGCGGACTTGTCCTTCACCGTTGGATCAAGCGAGTCCAAAGTTAGCTTCGAATCCGGATAAAGCGGCGTCAGGTTATCGAAGTTAACGCGATGACGGACGGCGTCCGGATCATCAAAGTTGATCTTCATCACTTTGGTCAGGGCAAAATAACGTTCGCCATCTTTCGGCGCGCGAATTTCACCTTCGACGGTGTCACCGGTGCGCAGACCAAATTGGCGGACCATATTTGGCGACACGTAAATATCGTCTGGACCAGCCAGATAGTTTGCTTCTGGCGAGCGCAAGAAACCAAAACTGTCGGGCAGAACCTCAATCGTGCCAAGACCCATGATCTGCTCGCCGTCTTCGGCCAGCTCTTTCAGGATAGCAAACATGAGATCCTGTTTGCGCAAGGTCGACGCGCCCTCGACACCAAGCTCTTCAGCCATCGATACGAGGTCAGCGGGGTTTTTGCTTTTCAGCTCTTTCAAATGCATAGGTAATTCCGTTGAATGGACCATTGGCCCCGATTGCAGGTGGACAATTGTCCGATTGAGAGCCGGTTTTTAAAAAGACAACCAGCAAGATGTTGAAAGTTGGTGGCGCGGTTGTTGTTGAGGTCGCGCCTCACGCCCAGGACGGGCTTGAACTGTCAAATAGGCTGCGATGCATGCGCCGTCAACTGTTCTGCAAAAACCCGTGGCGGAATCGTCAGAACGGCTTGGCCACGACCAATATAACGATAATGGCGGCCGCAATGCCCGGCACTTCGTTCAACAGACGCAATTGTTTGCCGGTCAGCTTGCGTTCGCCGCGTGCGAGCTTCTTTGCATAACCAACAATCCAGCCATGATATCCCGACAGGCCCAGCACGAAGAGCAATTTGGCATGGAACCAGCCTTCAGCCATCGCACCGATATACCAAGCCAGAAATAGTCCCACAAGCCAGACAATGATGATCGATGGATTGAGGATGATTTTGATAAGCTTGGATTCACGATCCACCCATTTGGCAGCCTCTTCAGACCCTACTGCACTTTCCTGATGATAGACGAAAAAGCGCGGGAGCATAAACAGCCCC
>JBILBJ010000074.1:0-8248 GCA_044353705.1 Sphingorhabdus sp.
TGGCAGCAGGAAGCAAAAATGATGTTCAGCAAGTTATCCAGCGCACGCTTATTGGCCTTACCCGTCATTCTCAGCCTTGGTGCTTGTGTAAGCTTCGGGACGAAAGCGCCGTCGTCCATGCTCGTGCTGACAGCCGACAACAGCGTGGCTGCAGGCGCAGCCCGAACGGCATCGGCGACGGACGCCTTGGTCATCCAAACGCCGGAGGTGCCGCGCAAACTCGACACGAACCGCGTGCCGGTCCAGATTGACGCCAGCAGCATTGCATATGTAAAGGATGCGTTTTGGGCCGACAAGCCGGCCCGACTGATGCAGCAACTATTGTCCGAAACGGTTTCCGCAAAAACCGGTCATCTGGTGCTCCGTGAAGTCGATGCCGGCGGCAAAGCAGCGCAATTTATCTCGGGCAGCCTATTAGAATTTGGTGTGGACGCCGCAACCAATGAAGCGGTGGTGGTCTTTGACGCGGTAAAAATCACCCGCGGCAACCCAACCGAAAAACGCAGATTTGAAGCCCGTCGACCCGTCGCTGCTGTTGACGCTGCACCTGTTGGCGCTGCGTTGAACGAAGCTGCAAATGAGGTGGCGTTGCAAATTGCCGAATGGGCAAACTGAGCGGTTCAGCTTGACCTAACGCGCAAAGCCCTCTGGTTCTGGCCAGCCCTTTGCGTATGTCGCCATCACTTTGAATAACGCGCCCATGGATTCACGGGCCACAAGCCTGCTGCGCGCGGCGGAAATCTCCGTGGCCCGATCAGGATTTGCCTGCGCCAAGCTCATGGCGCGCTGATCGATACCCAATCCCGACAACCAAGCACCCTGATCGCACGGCCCCGCAACGTTGAGGCCAGATCTTTGTGCGCAGAGCGAAAGCGCATGGAAGTTCACATGTGCCGTCAAATCGCAATGGCCAGGATCCGAAAATGGGTCCGCATATTTGTGATTTTGAACCGCCTGCAACGTGCTGCCCAGCGCTGGCTCAAGATAACCATAATCAATGGTCAACATAGCCCCGCCTTGGCCGGACAGTCGCGTGGAAAGCGTGTCCATCACCGCAGTGGCATCCGGGCACGTTTCGTAAATACTTCCAACCGACGCCATGCGGAACTGTTTAGGAACGAGGGCGTCCGTGGAACGCGGACCCGGCATTGCGGCAAACCGCGGGCTATGATCGGCGACGACAACTCTCTCGTGCCAGCCAGCGTTCGTGGCAATCATCTGCGCTATCGGTAACGCATCAAAAAATTCGTTCGCCACGATAAACAATGGCGCATCGGTTGGCACCGTTTCCACATCATCATGGAAAATGGCAGCGGGCACAGCCGTCCGCTGTTTTTCCCGCAAAGCCGGGCTATTCTCGACAAAATGAACCTCTGGTGCAAATCCGAAACGCTTCATTGTCCGAAGCGCATCGGCAGCCAGCGTGCCCCTGCCCGGTCCCAGTTCGACATAATAACATGGCGAAGGACGGGCCCGGCGCAACCAGATATCGCTCAGCCAAATCCCAACCATTTCGCCGAACATCTGACTAATCTCTGGGGCCGTTATGAAGTCGCCATCGGCACCCAAAGGATCAGCGCGGCTATAATATGCGGTGTTTGCCACGCGCATATATTCGGCAACACTGATGGGGCCCGACGCTTCAATTTTTTGCGCGAGGCGCTGGCTTGTCGTCTGCGTGTCAGGCAGCACTATTACGCTGCCTGCGCGAACCTGCCGTGAATAGAAGGAACAGGCCGATGAGGATCATCGGGGCGGTCAACCACTGCCCCATGCTGAGGCCGCTTGCTTCGACCAGCCACTGTAACTGCTGGTCAGGTTCCCGGAAGAACTCAACAGCAAAGCGGCTAAGGCCATAGATCACAGCCGCCATGCCACACAGAAAGCCGGGTTTATAGCGTACGTCTGTTTTCCAGAATAACGGCCACATGATTGCCGCCATCAAAAGCCCTTCGAGCGCAGCTTCATACAGCTGGCTTGGGTGCCGCGGCAAATCGCCACCATTTGGAAACACAATGGCCCAAGGCACGTCCGTCACGCGGCCCCAAAGCTCATCATTCACGAAATTTGCCAACCGGCCGAAGAAGAGGCCAAACGGGACGCAACATGCGAGATAATCACACACCCGCAGGAACGAGATCTTATGCTTGCGTGCCAAAAGCCAGAGAGCAAAAATGATTCCAATCGCGCCGCCATGGAACGACATGCCGCCTTCCCATAATTTGAAGACATCTGCCGGGTTCTGCAAAATAGATGGCTGGTAGAATAAGATATACCCCATTCGTCCACCCAAGATGATACCGAGCGTCGCATACAAAATGATATCGTCTGCATGCTCACGCGACATCGGTGCGCCCGGCCGCGCCAGCAGTTTGAGCAAAAAGCCGTAGCCAAGCAAAATACCTACAAGATAGGCCAAGGAATACCAACGCACCTGAAAGAAGCCCAAATCAAGCGCAACGGGGCCAACACCAAGCTCGGTAAATTGAATATAGCCAGCGACGGTTGAAATAATCTCAAATGACACAATATTTCCTCAGGACCTTTTGACATTCCTATAGAGCGAAATAGAAGGTGCACAAAGAGTTTAGGAGAGAATCACATGCCGTCCCCATTGGACCTCGCGATCGACGCTACCATAAATCGTCTCATGACCAACGATGGTCCTTTAACGGTGACCTATGTTGAAAAATTTGGTGTGCAATTACCCATGCTGGCGAAAGCACCCGGCAATATGGCCGACTATTTTGCATTCTTTTGCGCCACGCATGCGGACAAGGAATTTCTGGTAGATGGCGACATAAGGCTAAGTTTTCGCGAGACCTATGCCGCAGCGCGCGTTCTGGCCGGCGGATTAGTCGACGGGCACAAGCTTCAAAAAGGCGATAGAGTTGGAATTGCCGCGCGCAATTCGGCTAATTGGATCATCGCCTACATGGCCATCATTATGGCCGGCGGCGTTGCAACTTTGCTCAACGGCTGGTGGCAAGGTGGCGAATTGGCTGAAGGTATCCGAATGGTCGGCTGTCGCTATGTCCTTGCGGATGAACAACGCGCGGCGCGCTTGGCCGGGCACGACATTGGCGGTTGTGAGCTATTGATATTCGGTCACGACGGCGCGCCGATGGAAGGCCTGTCTGTCTTGACATCAAAAGGTGGCGGCGCAGAAACACCGCTGCCCACACTTGAACCCAAAGACAATGCGACAATCTTGTACACATCAGGTTCGACGGGTCAGTCCAAGGGAGCAGTATCCGACCACCGGGCCGTTGTTCAGGGCGGGATGAGTTACGTCGGCCAGACACTCGTCTTTTTCGAGCTTCTTTCGTCCACCGGGCAGGCCATGCCAGCGCAGCCATCGGCGCTGGTCAACGTGCCACTGTTTCACGTCACCGCCTCCGTCCCGCTGGTCCTGCAAAGCTTCGCCATTGGGCGCAAGTTGGTACTGATGCCGAAATGGGATGCGGAAGAAGCCATGCGCATCATCGAAAAGGAGCGCATCAGCTATTTCGTCGGCGTTCCGTTGATGAGTATTGAACTCGCCACGCACCCCAACCGCCACAAATATGACCTTACCAGCTGCACGGCCTTCGCGGCCGGTGGAGCGCCACGCCCCGTGGAACATGTCAAAAAAATCCGTAAGGAAATGAGCTGGGGCTATCCGCTGCTGGGTTATGGCCTTACCGAAACAAACGGCGTGGGCTGCGGCAATTTCACGGATAACTATCTGGAAAAGCCAACCAGCACTGGGCCAGCCACGAAGCCTTTGGTCGAAGTGCAAATGCTTGATGATGATGGAAATGTTCTTCCGCAAGGTGAACGCGGCGAAGTCGGCATTCGCACCATTGCGAATTTCAACGGCTACTGGAACAACGAACAATCGACACGCGACGCGTTTACCGCTGATGGATTTTTCCGGACCGGTGACATCGGTTATCTCGACGAAGACGGTTATCTGTTCATCGTAGACCGCAAAAAAGACATCATCATTCGCGGCGGTGAAAATATCAGCTGCCCAGAAGTCGAAGCCGCTGCCTATGAACATGAATCGATTGCCGAACTATCCGTATTTGGCATTGCCGATGACAAATATGGGGAAGTTCCAGGCATCGTCTATCACACCAAAGATGGTATCAAGCTGACCGAGGATGAACTCAAAGCATTCCTTGCACCGCGGCTGGCACCATTCAAAATCCCGGTGCATTTCTGGCAAGTGGCGGAACCATTGCCGCGTCTGGGTACCCAGAAAATCGACCGCGTTGCTTTGCGCCGGGAATATAATGCAAAGGTTTCTGCTTGATGCTGACATAAGGCGTGAACGCGCCTAGAGTGTCTGGATGATTTCAGCACCTGACCGGATTATAAAGCAACGCGACATTATCGACAGGACTGCGCTTGCCGATAAAGTTGAGTCTATAGTTGCAGAAGATGGTCCCCAGCGCTGCCGCCCGCAGATCCTCGAGCTTTTGCAAGGCGCGTTGGCGGACGGGCGCGCCGAAATCAAACGACGACTGGGTGAAAACCCGTCACAGGGTTACCGTGCGTCCGCGGAACAAGCCTTTCTGGTCGATCAGATTGTCCGGCTTATCTACGACTATGTAACGGTCCACGCATATCCTGCGGCGAACCGGTCGGCATCGGAACGGCTCGCGATCCTTGCGGTGGGCGGATATGGTCGCGGCGAGATGGCGCCACATAGCGACGTCGATATCGGGTTTGTCACCCCGTACAAAAGAAGCTCATGGACCGAGCAAGTCGTCGAAGCGATTTTGTACCTTCTTTGGGATCTCGGCCTGAAAGTTGGCCAATCCAGCCGGTCTTTGGACGAGACTGTGAAAATGGCGCAAGAAGATCTGACGATCCGTACCGCGCTATTGGAAAGCAGGTTCGTTTGGGGCGATCGTGCCGTGTACGAAGAAGCTGCATTACGCTTTTGGAACGAAGTGGTGGCAAATACGGCACCCGATTTTGTGCGCTTGAAAATGGCGGAACGCGATGAACGGCACAAGCGCATGGGCGACAGCCGCTACGTTGTGGAACCCAATATCAAAGACGGCAAAGGCGGCCTGCGCGATTTGCATACCTTGTATTGGATTGGGAAATATATCCACAAGGTCTCAACGGCATCTGATCTCGTCCATGTTGGGCTATTGTCTGTCGAGGAGTATAACCGGTTCAGGAAAGCTGAAAATTTCCTGTGGTCCGTTCGTTGCCATATGCACAATATTACTGGCCGCGCAGAGGAACGGCTGACATTTGATTTGCAGCGCGAAGTGGCCGAACAGATGCAATTCGCTGATCGCCCCGGCCGGTCGGCTGTCGAGCGGTTCATGCATTATTATTTCTTGAATGCCAAAACCGTGGGCGACGTTACTGGCTTATTCTTGGCGCATTTGGATGAAGCCATGGCTCAAAAAGGCCGTCGGTTCATTCCAAGTTTCAACCGCAAACCACGCAAGCTCAATGGCTTCCAGCTTGACCGTGGTCGCTTGGCATTACCCGATGATCAATTTTTCGTTGAAGACCCCGTTCGGCTATTGGAAATTTTCCACCTCGCGGATTTGCATGGACTGGAAATTCACCCTTCGGCCATGCGGACCGCGCAGCGCGACGCCCGGCTTGTAGATAAAGCGGTCCGAAAGGACCCGCGGGCCAACGCGCTCTTTTTAGATATTCTGACCTCGCGCCGCGATCCGGAAACCGTATTGCGTTGGATGAACGAATCCACGATTTTTGGACGTTTCATTCCCGATTTCCGCCGCGTGGTCGCGCAAATGCAGTTCGACATGTATCATCATTACACCGTCGACGAACACTCGATCCGCGCCATTGGACTATTGGCGGATATCGAAAGCGGAAAGCTCAAGCAGGATCACCCTCTTTCGGCGGCCATCATGCGGAATATCGTCAGCAGAAGGGTATTGTATGTCGCAACCTTGCTGCACGATATTGCAAAGGGACGCGGCGGAGACCACAGCGTCTTGGGCGCTGAGGTCGCCGAGGCCTTATGCCCGCGACTTGGTTTATCAGCCGCAGAAACGGAGACCGTCGCGTGGTTGGTGCGTCACCATTTGTTGATGTCCGCAACATCGTTCAAACGCGACCTTGCCGACTTCAAAACAATATTGGATTTTGCGCAGGCCGTTCAGTCGCCTGAACGGTTGAAATTGCTGCTCGTCTTGACGGTGGTGGACATTCGCGCCGTTGGTCCAGGCGTTTGGAACAGTTGGAAGCGCCAATTATTGTCCGATCTTTTCGAAGCCACCGAAGAAGTGCTGCGGCTTGGCCACAAGCAACGTGGCCGTGACGAACGCATCGCTTCGAAAAAATCGAAGCTCGGGTCAGCCCTGCGGTTGTCACCGGACAAATTTGCGCAATTCGCAAAGTCATTACCCGACGCCTATTGGATAGCCGAGCCAGACGACATTATTGAGCGCAATGCACGGCACCTCTTGGAAAATGAAGGTACTGAGCTTGCCATTGATGCCTGCTATTACCCCGACCGGGGCGCCACGCTCGTCACTGTTTTCGCGGCCGACCATCCCGGCTTATTTTATCGAATTGCAGGTGCAATTCACTTGGCAGGCGGAAACATCATCGATGCACGGATCCACACAAGCAGCGACGGGATGGCGATCGATAATTTCCTGATCCAAGACCCGCTCGGCCGTCCATTTCGCGAGCAGGGCCAATTGGACCGTTTGGCGCGCAATATCGAAGAAGCATTGACCAACCGTGCCAAGTTGATGACGCAACTTGACGCAAAGCCAAAGGCTCTCCGGCGGGCCGACGCATTTAAAATTGCGCCTTCGGTGCTGATCGACAATCAGGCTTCTAACCGCTTCACCGTTGTAGAAGTAAATGCGCTCGACCGGCCGGCATTGCTGAACAATTTGGCATTGGCTCTGTTCGAGTCAAAGGTAACGCTGCACAGTGCGCACATCGCAACCTATGGCGAGCGTGCAGTAGATACATTTTATGCGACGGATCTTTTCGGTGCAAAAATCGAAAGCAAGACCAAGCTGAAATCACTGGAAACAAGGCTGCTTGAGGCGGCTAGTGTCCGTGCGCGGGTAAAAACCAAAGCAGCGTAAGAACGCAGACCTTTCGGCTGCATCAATTGACGACATAAAAAAAGGCCAGTCTTTCGACCGGCCTTTCTTTTAACATATTAGTCCGTTCGGAATTACATTCCCGAATTTGGACCGTAGGTAACTTCAACGCGACGGTTTTGCGGTTCACGCTCACCATCTGCAGTCTGAACCAATGGTGCAGTTTCACCGAATGCTTGGGTTGCAATTGCACCGCCGGCAACGCCCTTGGACTCAAGGTACGAACGCACGGTGGTATTACGACGCTCGGAGAGGCCAACATTGTACTTTGCGCTACCCGACTTATCGGCGTGACCAGCAAGCATAACCTTCGCAGTGCCACAGTTCGAATACTGCGCAACAGCATTGTCCAGAACCGATGCTGCGTCAGGACGCAAGTTCGACTGATCCCAATCGAAGAATACGATATAAGGACCGGTGTTGCACACTGGCGCTGGCGGCGGCGGTGGTGGTGGTGGAGCTGGTGGCGCCACATATGGTGGCGGTGGTGGCGGTGCCGCAACTTCAACTGGTGCAGGTGCACCGCCGAAGTTGTAAACCAGGCTGGCCATGACGCTGTGCGAACGGAAGCGCGTGTCAACAGCACGGCCAAGACGGTCAACAAGACCAACCTTGTTTGCGTTGAAGAAACGGTACTTCAGACCGACGTCCCAGCTATCGCTGAGTGGCGTACGGACGCCCGCAAGAGCCTGCCATGCCAAACCAGTGTCTGAATCATCGAGGAACGCTGGAGCAGCGACAGTAGCCGACACATCAACACGTGCAACGCCAACGCCGCCGCCGACAAAGCCCTGGAGGCCATCATCGTCGCCGAAATCCAAAAGACCATTGATCATGAAGCTCAATGCGCTTGCATCGCCATCAAGCTTATACGAACCGCTAGGTGCGAGTGCAGTTGTTGCGCCACTCGTGATCTGTGGTGTCTGGCTGCTGAATGCAGTTACATTAGCCTGGCGATAGGAAACTTCTGATTCAAGACGGAAACGGCCGAAATCATAGCCGACCAAGCTGCCGAAATCATAACCATTTTTTGTGTCAACCGATGCAGCATTGTTCAATGTGCCGATATCCAAAGCCAAGTCTTCTACTATCATGGCACCGCCATCGACTCCAACATACCACTGGTCGTCGCGGGC
>JBILBJ010000075.1:0-8149 GCA_044353705.1 Sphingorhabdus sp.
GACAAAAATACCAAAAAGCCGGTGCGTCTGCCTGCCGCTTCAACATTGGATAGCAGCCAAGACCTACCATCGTGGGTATACGCAAAGCCTGAGCCTTTGGCTCACGCAGCAGAGCCGCAAGCGCCGGCGGTCACCACAGACGACCTACTGACCAGAGCAGAGGTGGCGCGGTATCTGCGCGTCTCTGACCGCACGGTGTCGCGCCTCATTCGCAAGGGCCAATTGCCCGCTTTACGCATTGGACGAGCCGTCCGTATCCGGCATGCAGACCTGCTCAATATGCTTGATGGAAAGCCCTGTATTTCTGCGGGTTTAGGTACCTGTCGTGAATAGGCTCTGCCCCATACGGGGTTGGAATAATAGTATACTTACTCACGAATATTACCTATTGTCCGCTCCAGTCTTCACGAGGATATGATGACCCATAACGACCAACATAAGCCAACCCTTGCAGATGCGCTTGTTGCGCTGTTGGAGGCGCCGCTAACCGACATCCAGAAGCGGGACACGCGCAGCGCCGTAAACACATTCTGCAAAGCGCTAGGTCTGTCGCCTGATGAAGTTCCTGCGAGCCCCCTATATATCCGGCGTAAATTGGAAGGCATATCATATGTTGCGCTTGGATTTTCCAAGGGCCGCTGGGCGAATGTCAAAACCGGTGTGGCGCGTGCGGTAGGCCTTGTGGGCAAAAGTTACCCAAGCCGCAACACAACTCCGCTGCTGCCGCAATGGGCCGCGCTTTTGAAGATGCTTCCGGCGTCGCTTAAACGGAAAGTTTCGGCGGGCGCGCGGTATCTCAGTGGCCTTGGTGTGGATGTGGATGCCGTGTCATTGAGTGACCTACATAGCTACCGCGATACCATATTGAACGATCGCATGCGTGCAAATGCCGAGCAGGCCTGGGACCATTTTTTGTGGGGGTGGAACCTTGCGGTCGCGCAATTTCCAGACACGTGGCCGCAGATCATAATCCCGCGTGCCGAGAAGCGCGAAGTCTACGTCTATCCGTTCGCATACTTCCCACCTTCGTTCGAGGCGGATGTGAACGCTTATGCTGATCGCATGCGCAATGTGAACTTGGACGACGATGGGCCTGTGCGTCCTTCACGCCCCGCGACCATTGCAACTAGAACCCGTCAGTTACGTACCGCTGCATCCGTGCTTGCCCGATCCGGCGTTGACCCTGCGACCATCACCGGCATCGCCCGTTTGGTCGAGGTCGATAACTTCAAGCTGATTTTGCACTTTCACATGGAGAGGGCTGGCGGCAAAACGTCTGCCGGTGTTGCGCAAATGGCAGCCTGCCTGCGCAATGTTGCCCGCTACCACGTCAAGGTGGATGAGGAGCATGACCGAAAGATCAGTGCTTTGTGCAAAAGGGTATCTGTGCAGACAGGCGGGCTTACGGCCAAGAACCGTGAACGGCTTCGGCCGTTTGATGATGCAGAGCTTGTAAGGCAGTTCCTATGCCTACCAGACACCATCCGGCAGCAGGTGGAGCGCGATAAGCGGGCGCCAGCACAAAAGGCGGTGTTGGCACAGGTGGCGGCTGCAATCGCGTTGCTGCAGGCAACACCTATCCGCAAAGCCAATCTTTGCGCGATCGATATTCACCGACACCTGAAGCCGCAGCGCAAGGGCGTCCATCTGGTCATTAGCGAAAGCGAGACCAAAAACAGGCATCCCGTGGATTTTAACATCCCGCCTTATGCCTTGGAGATCCTGCGCTGGTACATGACCGAGTATCGGCCACATCTGGTCCGTGAACCAACTGATGCCTTGTTTCCAGGACGAAACGGAAAACACAAAACCGCCCACACGCTTGGCCTGCAAATCAAAAAGATCGTCTTTGAGTTTACCGGCCACACGTTCAACGTTCACCTGTTCCGGCACTTTGCCGGGAAGGTGTTTCTCGACCAGCAGCCGGGTAATTATGAGGTGGTACGGCAGGTCCTCGGACACAAACGGTTGGATACGACCACAGGCTTTTACTCTGGGGCTGAAGCCAAGCGGGCGAGCGCCATGTTCAATGATGTGGTCGACACATTGCGGGCGCAACATGCACCCATTGCCTCAAAGCGGAGGTCGGACAAATGAGCGGCGGTCGTTATGGGCCAAACAAGACGCCGGAGCGGCGGTGCATGCCACTTGCGCTTTGGCCGGAGGCTGACCGCACTGTCTGGCAAAATGCGCTGACCCCGGGAACCATCCTTGATGATCACCTTGGGGCATTGGCGCATCTGTCCGTTGCGTCCAATTACAAAGTCGAACGCGGATATGGGCGGTTCTTGACCTACTGCAGAATACACGAGCCTGACTGCCTACAGGAGGCTCCTGCCGAACGTATTAGCCCGCAGAGGGTTAGGTCTTACGTCAACCACCTCACCGACATAGGTAACAGCACACAGACCATCATGGCCCGACTGCAGGATCTGGGTAGTATGGCGTCTCTGTTCGCGTCTGAGCGCGACTGGTCGTTTATAAACCGTCTCGCAGGCCGCATCCGCGCCCGTCACAAGCCGGCCCGTGAGAAAACCCGCATCTTGATGACCGATGAGTTGGCGCAGCTTGGCTACGACCTCATGCACGCCGCGCAAGGTGACGGCGGCATATCGGATGCCGTGCAATATCGCGATGGACTCATGATCGCTTTGCTTGCCTATGTCCCTATCCGGCGCAAGAACTTCACCGCGCTTGAAATCGGCAGCAGCATCGTGCGGCGGCAGGGTCAGTGGTTTATCCAACTCACCCCTGAACAGACGAAAACCCATGCATGGTTCGAGACGATACTGCCGCCAGTGCTTGAGCCATACCTTCAGCGCTATCTCGACTTCTATCGTCCAATGCTTGTGGCCTGCACAGGCCGCTGGCAAAAGCCAACAGGCGATGCCCTTTGGATATCGAACCATGGCTCGCCCATGACGCAGGATGGGCTCTACAACCGCATCTGCCGGCACACAGGCGAACGGTTCGGGGAGCACTGCTCTCCGCACATGTTCCGCGACGCTGCAGCCTCAACGCTGGCAACCGAGGCGCCTGAGTATGTCCGGTTGGCAGCGCCGCTGCTCGGCCACCGTAGTTTCCAAACCACCGAGAAATACTACCGTCAAGCCAAGGCCCAAGAGGGGCATGACAGATTTACACAAGCAATTACCGCACTGAGGGGAGAAGGATGATGGCTAAAACAAACTCAATGACGGCTGAAGATATTCTGGCGTTAGCTGATCACATTATTTTGCCAGATGACGATGCGTTCCAGGAGCTTGCCAAACAGCACAAGCTCAGTGCTGAACAGGCTTGGGCGCTTACCCGAACCGTCAAAAGCGCGATCGAAAAAGTGACGCTCCATGCAGAAAAACGATATGACGTTCCAGCTGCCGATATCGCCACAGAACGAGCAGAAACTATTCTTGATCTTCTAAAAAAGCTTCATACTCAGATTACCATAGGGCGCGATACACTGCACCATATCCAGCCGCCCGAAAACCTTGGGCTGCTGGGCTCAATGTTGTCATTTCAAGCACTCAACGAACTGAACCCCAAAATCGAGTTCGAACTCGACGTAAGCGATTTTGTCGCTGATCAGACACGTCTAAACTTACCCAAGGGCATAATCGACGTCGAACGCTACTTTGCGCAACCCAAACAGATGTATGATCTAAAAAACAGACCCGACATACTCATTTTCATCATTGATAAAATGTGTGCGCAATTTGAGAGTTACCTGATCGAAAGGCGTCCGAACAAGGGCGGCGCACCAAGCAATTGGGTCCGAGACACCATCTTATTTGATCTAGCCTGCAATGCCCGATCAATTCTCGGAAAGCGCCCTACGTCATCGGCTAAAGGTCCTTTCGACAGGCTTTGCAGTGATGTATTTTCCGCGATTGGGCTAGAAGCGTTTGACCAACCTTCTGCAGTTGCCCGAATGCTCAAAAAATACCGGGACGAGGTTAAGTTTTGGAACTCTGACAAATGACGCGCTCCGCTTTTATTTGCACAACCATGTTCGGAATTCATCTGGTTCTGCCAATGGCAGGGGCATTCGAATCTGACATCGGTTATGCATGTCCAGTGCAGCCCGCCCGAATCAGACAAGCGAGAGAGAACCCGCTGTTAGCGGTATTTCGCAGTGCGTCGAGTTCGTTGCGTTTGATGGACAGCTGCCCGTTTCAGACGCCGAGCTTGATGCGCTTGAGCAGCTTTTGGGCGCTGATTTGCAGCAACTATTCCAATAACCCACCAGCCCTCACTGCGGCTGGTCGACGCCGTAACTGAGAGGTCGATATGGCATTTTCTTTACCCCAAGCGGATTTGCCAGCAGGCAAGCGCGCAGTTCTGTATCTGCGGGTGAGCACTGGAAGGCAGGCTACAGGCGACGTCTCCATTCCGTCCCAACGTGACCTTACGCAACGCTTTTGCTTGGCGAATAACTGGCAGGTTGTGGACGAGTTTGTGGAACCGGGCGCGTCTGGGACCGATGATCGTCGTCCAGTCCTCCAAAAAATGATTGAACAGGCAAAGGAAGGACGGTTTGACGTTATTTGCGTTCACTCTTTCTCGCGCTTTTATCGCAATGGCGCCGAGATGGAGCTGACCATCCGCAATCTGCGCAAATATGGCGTTGAGGTCGTGTCCATGACGCAACCAACAGGTGATGATCCTTCACAGACCCTGATGCGCCAGATCATTGGCATCTTTGACGAATACACATCTCGCGAGAACGGAAAGAACGTTACGCGTGCGATGCGTGAGAATGCAAAGCAGGGCTTTTGGAATGGCGCTAAGCCGCCGCTTGGATATCGCATCTGCGATGTAGAGCTGCGCGGAGCCAAAATGAAAAAGGGTTTGGAGGTTGACCCTGTTGATGCCGAGACCGTCCGTCTGATATTCCGGCTTTACGTCGAAGGAGACGGACAGAGCGGCCCCATCGGTGTGAAAAAGGTAACCGAATGGTTGAACTCCAACGGCTACCGAACCCGTGTTGGTGCTACGTTTGGCATAGGACCGGTTCACGGCATTCTGACCAATAAATGCTACGCAACAGGTAAGTGGCCTTACGGCGTGAAAAACTTCCGAACCAAACAAAATCAAGACCCCAGCACAGTGATCGAGATAAACATCCCGACCATTGTACCCATGGAATTGTTCGAGCAGGTACAACGACGGCTTTCAATCAATAGCCCGAAGGTCACGCCGCCACGTGTGGTCAACGGACCAACATTGCTGGCTGGCCTTGCTGTATGTGCTTCATGCGGTTCAGGTATGACCAAATCGGGTACCCGTCGTCGCGGTAAAATCTACAGCTATTATAGCTGCGCTGGCTGTAAGCTCGGCGGCCGGTCTGTTTGCAAGGGCGGCAACATACCGCTTGAAAAGCTGGATGGGCTAATACTGGAAAATGTGACCCAGCAGCTATTTAATCCTGAGCGGATGGCCATAATTCTTGGGGCGCTCGTGAAGCGGACAAATACCAAAGATGCTGCTCTAGATGATCGGCGGAACCGGCTACAAGCCGAACGCAAGGACAAACAAGAAAAGCTAGCCCGGCTTTACCGCGCCATCGAAGACGGCATTGTCGAGCTCGACGACGACCTCAAGGTGCGAATCGCAACCATCAAGCAAGAACGCGACATCGTTCAAACCTCGCTTGATCGGATTCACGTGCAAGCTACCAACAGCCAAGAATTGACGCCCGACAGGATCGCGGCGTTCGCTAAACTTGCGCACGACAAACTGCTGAATGGTGATGCGCAGGCCCGCCGCGCTTATATGCGATCAATCATCACGCGTATCGAAGTGAGCAAAGAAAAGGTCCGCATCATTGGAGATACCAACGTACTGGCCGGAGCGGTTTCAGGCCGAAAAGACGGCCCGCAAAATGTTCGCGGTTATGTTCGCAATTGGCGCGCCCTACAGGAGTCGAACCTGTGGCCTCAAGATTAGAAGTCTCGCGCTCTATCCAGCTGAGCTAAGGGCGCGCGCTGAGAGGCGCAATAACGGCTTTGCCTGCGAACGCAAAGCTGCTTATGTCATTTTATGCAAGATGCTCCCGTTGTAACCGAAAGCGCAAGTGCCGTCGCCGGACGCCAGTTCCGCTATTATGATTTCGTCATGGCCGCATTCGTGGCCATTTTGCTGCTGTCCAACATCATTGGCGCGGCAAAACCGGCCGCGGTGACCATAAGCGGGGAGCAATGGATATTCGGGGCGGGGATATTGTTTTTCCCGCTAGGCTACGTCATCGGCGACGTGTTGACCGAGGTGTATGGCTATGCCCGCGCACGGCGCGTCATATGGGCTGGCTTTGCTGCCCTGTTGTTTATGGCGTTCATGAGCTGGGTTGTCGTTGCCTTGCCACCAGCCCCGGGCTGGGAAGGGCAAGCCGCTTATGAAAGCGTGTTCGGGCAAGTATGGCGGATCGTGATTGCGTCCATCACCGCTTTTTGGGCGGGCGAGTTTGTGAACAGCTATGTCATGGCGCGTATGAAGATCTGGACAGGTGGCAAGCATCTGTGGTCGCGCACCATTGGGTCGACCGTCGTGGGGCAGGGCGTCGATAGCATCATATTTTACCCACTCGCCTTTTGGGGGCTATGGAGCCAAGAGCAGGTGATCAGCGTTATGATTACCAACTGGCTGCTGAAAGTGGGCTGGGAAGTTGTGCTGACGCCGGTGACATATGTCGTGGTAGGCTGGTTGAAGCGTAAAGAGGGCGTCGATATTTTCGACGAGGGCACGAATTTTTCGCCCTTCAAAACCAAAGTTTAGGACGTCATGCGGGATTATGTGCAGCAGTTGGTCGAATATTGGATCGGCTATAAAATCCGTTTGCTTGACGCGGTCGGTCTCACCAACGATGCGATGCACATCCACGGTTCATTGTTGATATTATTTGGCTCAGCAATAATCCTGCGCCGCAGGCCCGACAGCGTTTGGTGTTGGCTGATCGTGCTCGTCGCCGAATTGTTCAACGAATATGCTGATCTGCAAGGGCAAGGGCCGGGCGAGGCAACAATCAACGCTGCCATGCATGACTTTTACAACACCATGCTTTGGCCGACGATAATCTTACTTTTGGGTCGGTTTATGTTTCCGCGCGCCAAGAAAATCTGACGCAAAACCGGATGTATCAGGCGATTTCGCGGATCAGCCCTTCAAACAATCTGCGGCCGTCTGATCCACCCTGCACGGCCTCAATCATCCGTTCAGGGTGCGGCATCATGCCGAGAACATTGCCTGCATCGTTCAACACACCGGCAATGTTGCGCGCTGAACCATTGACGGGTTCGGCATAGCGAAACGCAACGCGGCCTTCGCCTTCCAAGCGATCAAGCGTTGCATCATCTGCAAAGAAATTGCCGTCATGATGGGCCGCCGGAATGTGGATTTTTTCACCGGCTGAATATCCGCTGGTGAACATGGATTGGCTGTTTTCGACCGTCAGGCCGACCGTGCGGCAGACGAAACGAATGCCCGCGTTGCGCATCAATGCACCGGGAAGGAGGCCAGCTTCGGTCAAGATCTGGAAACCATTGCAGACGCCGAGCACCGGGACGCCGCGACCCGCAGCAGCAATGACCGCCTGCATCACGGGAGAACGTGCCGCCATTGCGCCGGAACGCAGATAGTCCCCATAAGAAAAACCGCCCGGGATTGCGATCAGGTCTAGTCCCGTCGGCAGCTCGCTCTCACGGTGCCATACGAGGCTTGTGTCCGCGCCGGTGATGTCACGAATGGCAACCGACATGTCACGGTCGCAATTCGATCCGGGAAATTGAATGACGGCAGCGCGCATCATGCTTGCTCGATTTCGAAATTCTCAATGACCATATTGGCCAACAATTTCGTGCACATGGATTCCAGATCAGCCTTGGACAGACCGGGCTCATGTTCAATCTCAATCAGGCGGCCCGCCCGCACATCATGAACGCCCGAAAACCCAAGGCCTTCGATCGCGTGGTGAATGGCTTTCCCTTGCGGATCGAGCACGCCGTTCTTCAGGGTGACAAAAATACGGGTTTTCATGTGGGCCCTATCTGCTTGGTTGTTCGCCTTTCCTATAGAAGGCATGTCGCGCGATTCAAGGGTAAGCTCGCGCCCAACAGGATTTTAAGCGCGTTCAGTACGGCGATTTTGTTGCGGCGCT
>JBILBJ010000076.1:0-8009 GCA_044353705.1 Sphingorhabdus sp.
GCACGAACGGGCAGGGACCAAACGCTTGCTGCATATGCATGGGGAGCATCTGAATGCTTGGTGCACGGCTTGCGATGTACGACATGGTTGGCGCGGCACATTGATTGACCGACCGGCCTGTCCATCGTGCGGCATATCTGGCCAATTGCGGCCTGACATCGTTTGGTTCGGCGAAATGCCCTACCGCATGGGTGATATCTACCACGCACTGAACCGCGCTGATTTGTTCGTCAGCATTGGCACGTCCGGCGCAGTCTATCCCGCCGCCGGTCTTGTGCGTGAAGCACGCCAAAACGGGATAGCCACATTGGAGCTGAACCTTGAGCCATCGCACGGCAGTTCTTGGTTCAATGAATCGCGCCATGGCCCGGCGACGGAGCTTGTGCCAAAATGGGTGGACGAGCTCTTAGGCGGTTAAGCCGCTGCAGCTGGAGCAGGCCGGGTCTTTCGGCAATTTGATCGACCGCATCGATGGCGTTAGTCCGTCGAACAGGTGCAGCTTGCCCTGCTGTGGCTCTCCAAAGCCCGTCAGCGTGCGTATCGCCTCCATCGCCGCGAAGCTGCCCATAAGCCCACACATCGCGCCCAGAACGCCTTGTGTGGCGCAATCGTCGCAATCATCGGGGTCGTGGGCATCGCCGACGAAACAGCGATAGCATGGCGCGTCTGCCTGCCATCCGGTGAATGTGCCAATCTGTCCGTGAAACTGCCCAATCGCGGCGCTGACCAATGGTACCTTTGCCGCAAGGCACAGGTCATTGACGATCAGGCGCGTGGTGAAATTGTCGCTGCCATCGATCACCACATCGACGCCCGCCAATATGTCGGCGCTGGTCTCTTTGCCAATCCGCTGGGCGATCGCGTTGAAGGTGATGTCTGGGTTTAGCCGCACCGCTGCCGCGCCAGCCGCGTCCACCTTGGCAGTGCCAATATCACGGTCGCTGTATAAAATCTGACGCTGGAGATTGGACAAGGCGACCGTGTCATCATCGACAACGCTGATGGTTCCGACGCCGGCTGCCGCAAGATATTGAATTGCCGGACAGCCAATGCCGCCAGCGCCAATGAGCAGGACATGGCTCGACAATAATTTGCTTTGACCCGCGCCGCCAATATCGCGCAACACAATGTGGCGGGCATAACGGTCCAGCTGTTGATCGCTAAGCGTCATACGCCTGTTGAGCCGAAACCCCCAGCGCCGCGCACGGTTTCGTCCAGGTCATCCACCTCGACCAAGTGGCCGTGGGTAACAGGTGCCACCACAATCTGCGCAATCCGGTCGCCTTTGTTGATCATGAAATCATCTTCGCCCAAATTGGCCAGAATGACCTTCACTTCGCCGCGATAATCGCTGTCGATGGTTCCGGGGGTGTTGAGGCAGGTTATCCCATGCTTCAGCGCAAGGCCCGACCGCGGGCGCACTTGCACTTCATATCCGTCGGGAATGGCAAAGGCGAATCCGGTTGCGACCGCATGGCGCTTGCCCGCGCGCAGGTTCAGGCTTTCGGCGGCGCAAATGTCCATGCCAGCCGCGCCCGATGTCGCATATGCAGGCAAAGCCAAGCCTGCGCCATGGTTCAGGCGCTTGACGCGCACTTCAACTTTTTGCGAGCTCATCGGCGACCTTCTCCATCAATTTTCGTGCGATAACGTCCTTGGGACTTTCCAGCCAGCTATCAACGCCTGCCTTCGTTACGATGTGAAAGGCGTTGTTCTCACCGCCCATGACATCACCGGATACATCATTGGCGACAATCCAGTCGCAGCCTTTCTTCGCAAGCTTGGCCTGCGCATGGGCAATGATATTTTCCGTCTCCGCCGCAAAGCCGATCACGAGTTTCGGACGTTGTTTGTGCATGGCCAGGCTTGCAAGAATGTCCGGGTTTTCGGTCAATGCGAGCGGCGGAATGGCATTGCCATCTTTCTTGATCTTCTGGTCCGGCGCTTGTGTCGCGCGCCAGTCGGCGACGGCGGCAACCATGATTGCGGCGTCGACGGGCAGGGCTTTCTCAACCTCGGCCTGCATCTCCAGCGCGGTTTCGACATCAATGCGCAAGACACCAGGCGGTGTCGGCAGATGCACGGGGCCAGCTATCAGTATGACCTCAGCCCCCAGATCAGCCGCTGCTGCTGCAATCGCGAAACCCTGGCGCCCCGACGAGCGGTTGGCGATGTAGCGCACGGGATCAATCGCCTCATGCGTTGGTCCAGCGGTCACAAGAACGCGTTTGCCAAACAACGGACGATGATCGACATCGGCAAAATCGGGTTGCGCGGTAAGCGGCGTTGCGCTTGGCATGGTGGTCGGCGAACGGCCTGACGCCAGCTGCGTATTGAAGGGCACGCCCAACATGCTGCAAATCTGTTCTGCAACGGCGGGCGGTTCGGGCAGGCGGCCAGGGCCGAATTCGCCGCACGCCATTGCGCCTTCATCCGGGTTCATGATGTGCACGCCATCGGCGCGCAGCTGCGCCAAGTTGCGCTGCGTCGCGGGGTGGTTCCACATGCGCACATTCATCGCCGGAACCGCCAGAACGGGTTTGTCCGTTGCGAGCAAAATGGTGGTCGCCAAATCATCAGCGATGCCCGCGGCCATCTTGGCAAGGATATTGGCAGTGGCAGGACAAATCACCGCAAGGTCGGCCTGACGGCTGAGCTGAATATGCCCGATTTCCCGTTCTTCCTTCAGGTCGAACATGTCGCCATATACTTGGTCTTCGGTCATGACGCCCATCGAAAGCGGCGTGACAAATTCGGCCGCGCTTTTCGTCATCACTGCGCGCACGGCAACACCCTGACGCTTTAGCAAGCGCACAAGTTCAAGCGCTTTGTAAGCAGCGATGCCGCCGCTAACGATCAAGAGGACGCGTTTTTCAATCATCAGCTTAATCCTGCTGCCCACATGCCCGCGGCGCCAATGGCGCCTGCGACTATGGCCACCATGAAATGGCGCCAGCCGTTGCTTTTGCCCTTACGTTCCCAAATTAGCTGTACGGGCGGAAGCGGGGGTGGTTCCGGCGCGCCGCCTTTGCGGGGAAGTTGTTCGTCCAGGCGGCGAATGAGGTCGGGTATCATCTGCAAGGTTTCGGCTTGCTTGCGAATACCGTCGGCGAGCATGGCTTCGGGGCCAAGCTCTCCACGAATCCATTCGCGCACATAGGGTGCAGCGACATCCCACATGTTGATGCTTGGGTTCAGTGAGGTCGCAATGCCTTCGACCATGACCATTGTCTTTTGCAACAACAGCAAATGCGGCTGCGTCTGCATGTCAAAGTCTCGGGTGATAGCGAATAGGCTGTCGAGCATTTGCCCTACTGACAATTCGCTCACGGGTTTGCCGCGTGTCGGTTCGCCAACAGCGCGCAGGGCTGTCGCGAATTCATCGACATTATGATAGCTCGGCACATATTGCGCTTCGAAATGGATTTCAGCGACGCGCTTGTAATTGCCGGTGGTCAATCCGTAGAGGATTTCGGCAAGCCAGAAACGGGCTTGCCGGTTGATGCGGCCCATGATGCCGAAATCGATGGCGACTATGGTGCCGTCTGCCTGCACGAACAAATTGCCCTGATGCATGTCGGCGTGGAAGAAACCTTCCGAAATCGCCTGCCGCAAAAATGTCAGCACCAGCTTTTCGGCCATTTTGTTCAGATCGTGGCCAGCGGCTTTTAACGCATCGATATCAGCGATCTTGACGCCGTCGACCCATTCAAGTGTGAGCACGCGGCCAGATGTCCGGTCCCAGTCAATGGCAGGGATAGTATAGCCGTCCACGGCGACCATGGCATCTTTCAGCTCTGACGCGCTCGCGGCTTCGCGGCGTAAATCGAGTTCGCGCAAGGTCCAGCGTTTCAGATTGGCGATCACAAGCTGCGGTCGCAAGCGCGCAGCTTCGCCGCCCAATGCTTCCAGATGTGCCGCGGCCCATTCATAGGTTTCAATGTCGCGGGCAAATTGTTCGCGAATGCCCGGGCGAAGGACTTTGACAGCGACGTCCGTTCCGTCGGTTGTTCGGGCACGGTGCACCTGCGCGATGGAGGCTGCGCCTACGGGGACTGGGTCGATATATTCGAACAGCTCTGCAGCGGGTTTATTTAAGCTGCTGTCGATCTGTGCGTAAACCAGATCGAACGGTGCTGGTGGAAGCTGATCCTGAAGCGACAGCAGATTGCGGGCCGCTTCCTCACCGATGATATCAGGACGGGTCGCAAGCGTTTGCCCAAGCTTGATGGCCGCAGGGCCAATGGCGCGAAAGGCGCCGGCATAATCGGGCACCTTGGGCTGGCGCGTTCCGATGCGGGCGATACGGCAAAGGCGTTTGACTTGCGGCGGCGTGTTCCGATCCGCTTCAATCGCGCGCAGCGCGCCGTGCCGCGCAAGAATGCGGCCCCATTTGAGCAAACGGAAAATATGGGTTGCGGGACGGGTCATCAGCGCGGAAGTTAAACCTTCCAGCCGCTATGAATCGCGACAAGTCCGCCCAAAATGGGTTCTACCTTCGTTTGCACAAAGCCTGCTTCGCCAATCATGCGCTTAAAGTTTTGCATGTCGGGGAAACGGCGGATCGATTCGACGAGGTATCGATAGCTGTCCTCATCACCCGCGATGGCTTTGCCAAGCTTGGGGACAAGCTTATCCGAATAGACGTCGTAAATTTGCGCAAGGCCAGGCCATTCAACGGTCGAAAATTCGAGGCAGAAGAAGCGGCCACCATAACGCAGCACGCGATGTGCCTCACGCAGTGCCTTGGGAATGTCGGTGACGTTGCGGATACCGAACGCAATTGTGTAGGCATCAAAATGCGCATCGGGAAAGCTGAGCGTTTCGGCATTTTGCGGGGACCAGATCAGGCTGTCGATCCCGCGCTTCATCGCGCGCTCCATACCGACGTCCAACATGTCTTCATTGATGTCGGATACCGTGACCTGCGCGCCTGATTTTTCCATGCGGAACGCGATGTCGCCCGTTCCGCCCGCCATATCGAGGATATATTCGCCCTCGCGCGGCTTTACCCGGCGCACAAAGGTATCTTTCCAAAGGCGGTGCATGCCGCCGGACATCGCATCATTCATGATGTCATATTTGCGCGCGACATTGGAAAAAACGCCGCCTACGCGTTTTGTCTTTTCTTCAGGGCTAACCTGTTCATAGCCAAAGGATACCGTATCATTCATTCTGTTGCCCCTAGCCGATTGTTGCGCCAGCCGCAAAGGCTGTTAGGGTCAGGACCTATTAAATGCACCGTCGCGGTTTGAGGCCATATTGTTCAGTGCCAGGCGGTAAGCGCCGGACTTAGTGGTTCTAAGTCCAAGCTTGCCAACGCAGCAATGGACAAAATGGGTCAAATCCGAAGGACGCCAAAATGGCTTCGATCTCAAAGCAAAATGCCCTTGCAGGCAGAATAACTGCCTGCGGCGGACATTTTACTTCGATATCTTTGCCATTTTGACGCCGCGATGGTGCATTTAATAGGTCCTGACCCTGGGTGCAAAACGATATGCCAGAATTACCTGAAGTGGAAACCACAGTTGCCGGCCTACGTTCGGTGCTTGAAGGCGAGATTATCGTCCGCGCGGAACCGCGCCGTGCGGACTTGCGCTGGCCCATCCCGGTCGATCTGCGTCAGCGGCTGACGGGCGCGCGAATCGATACGCTTGGGCGGCGGGCGAAATATGGCCTTATCCATACTGATCGTGAAGATACGCTGATATTCCATTTGGGCATGTCGGGACGATGGCGTGTTGATCCTGCGGAAATCGAAAAGCACGACCATTTCATATTGGAAACAGCCAGCGGCCGGGTTGTGGCTTTGAATGACCACCGCCGTTTTGGTTCGCTCGATATTATCGATTCGGCCCAATTGGACAGCTATCGCTTTTTTGAAAAAATGGGACCGGAGCCTTTGTCGCCGGCATTTGATGCAACTGTGCTGCGCGACGCGCTGCACGACCGCAAAGCCCCTATTAAGGCGATGTTGCTCAACCAGAATATCGTCGCAGGCTTGGGCAATATTTATGTGTGCGAGGCGCTGCACATGGCGGGCATTGATCCGCGGGCGCCAGCCAGCTCAATTAGCAAGCCCCGGCTTGTCCGGCTTGTTGCGGCGATCAAAGAGGTGCTGACGGCGGCCATCGCGGCTGGCGGATCGACCTTGCGTGACTTTGCCGCACCCGACGGGGAACTGGGCTACTTTGCCAAGGATTGGCGCGTCTATGGCCGTGAAGGGCAGGACTGCGGTTGCGGCGCGCCTGTTCAACGGCGCGTTGATTCGGGGCGTTCGACCTTTTACTGCGCGAAATGTCAGCGATAGTGCGGTATTTCGAGGTTGACGAATCTGTTGGGCAGGGTTAAGGGCCGCTCCTTCAACGGACGTGTTTCATAAAGACGTCTCCGCAAATATCGAAATTCGAGGATAAAAATGGCCAATACGCCGCAAGCAAAAAAGCGTATCCGTCGCAATGCGCGTCGCACCGAAGTGAATGGCGCACGCGTCAGCCGCATCCGTACCTTTATCAAAAAGGTTGAGTCGGCGATTGAACTCGGTGACAAGTCGGCAGCCGCTGCCGCACTCGCTGCTGCACAGCCTGAATTGGCGCGTGGCGTATCCAAGGGCGTTCTGCACAAGAACACAGCATCGCGCAAATTTGGTCGCCTCACAAAGGCGGTTGGCGGTCTCGCCTAACCCACAATCTACCGGCTGGCTGGTCCAGCCTTAAAATTTGAAACCCGCCATTATCCTGGCGGGTTTTTTATTGCCCACTGTCACAAAGGCAAAGGCGACGGATTTCCCGCGATTCGGAAGATATCCACAGAGATCTTTGCAAAAAAGTGAGCAAAATTAGATGCTTACAAATTAATTGACGCATTTGCTTGGCTGTTGCCGAGTCAATGCCATTTATTTCATTTTTTTTGCAGCGCTGCACTTGATCGACTCGTTTCGAGCGGTCTAAGAAACTGTTTCCAGCAATGCATGACGACAGTCGGGCAGTGCCTCACATGGAGAATCAGACATCGCGACTGCTGCATTTGGCAACAAATGCACAGTGACTGTCTGTGTGCTTCGCATGTGGGCAGATAGCGCGCGGTTGTGTTGGTCTGGATGGGGTGGAAAATTGGGGGCAGGCACGTTGGCCGAAGATAAAGCAGTATCGCAGATGACATTCGATCAACCACATGGCGAAAACGCCAGTCTGACGTTGAAATCCCATTTTGATGCCGATTGGCAGACAATCTCATCCGGCTTGCGCCGCGATTTGGGCGCGCAAATATATGGCCAGTGGATTCGCTCTATCACCCTTGGTGATTTTTGTGACCTGACGGGTACGCTCGAACTTCTTTTGCCGTCCGATTTTTCCGCAAGCTGGGTGTCTGATCATTATGCCGATCGCCTGCGTTTGGCGTGGTCGAGCACCAATAGCAGCGTGAAGCAGCTGAAAATCCGCACACGCCCCGGTGCACCGCGCGTCGAATTGCTCCGTGCATCCACAAATGCCGAACGCATTGTCGCGCAAGCTGCGAATGACGCTCTGCCGCCACGTTCGGCACTTGATCCGCGGATGACGTTTGCGAACTTCGTTAAAGGCCAAACCAATGTTCTCGCGCTCAGCGCGGCAGAACGTGTGGCGTCGAAAGACAAGCCGCTTTTCAATCCACTATATCTTCAAGCGGCAACGGGTCAGGGCAAAACCCACCTGATGCATGCCATCGGTCATGCTTATGCCGAAGTGAACCCCGACGCGCAGATCATTTATATGTCTGCGGAAAAGTTCATGATGGAATTTGTGACCGCGATGCGTCGCAAGGAAGTCATGGAGTTCAAGGCGCGCTTGCGGGCCGTCGATGTGCTGTTGATTGATGACATCCAGTTCATCATCGGCAAGGTATCGACGCAGGAAGAGTTCCTTCACACCATCGACGCCATCATCGGTGCGGGCAAACGCCTCGTCGTTGCTGCCGACCGAGCGCCGCAAGCGCTTGACGGCGTGGATCAGCGCATCCTGTCGCGTCTG
>JBILBJ010000077.1:0-7878 GCA_044353705.1 Sphingorhabdus sp.
ATTGCGATGACGGATATGCCGCAACTGGTGGCGGCGTTTCACAGCCTTGTCGGTATGGCCGCAGTGCTTGTTGCCGCAGCCGCGTTCCTGAACCCCGAAGCATTTGGCATCAATGGCGCAGACGGCTTGATTAACCCCGTCAGCCGCGTTGAAATGGGCCTTGGTATTGCCATCGGTGCAATCACCTTCTCGGGTTCGGTAATCGCGTTCCTTAAGCTCGCGGGCAAAATGTCCGGTGCGCCGATCATGTTGCCTATGCGGCATGTGATCAATCTGGGCACGCTGGCGGCGATCTTGGGCCTCATCGCCTATTTCACGGTTGATCAAAGCCCATGGATATTCTGGACGATTACGGCACTCGCATTCGTGATTGGCTTCTTGCTTATCATTCCAATTGGCGGCGCGGACATGCCGGTCGTGGTATCGATGCTCAACAGCTATTCAGGCTGGGCAGCGGCCGCAATGGGCTTCACGTTGCACAACACAGCAATGATTATCACCGGCGCACTGGTAGGCTCGTCTGGTGCGATTTTGTCGTACATCATGTGCAAAGCCATGAACCGCAGCTTCATCAGCGTTATCGCGGGTGGATTTGGTGCAGAGGCAGCGGCCACCGGTGGTCCTGCCAAAGAACAGCGCCCATGGAAGCGCGGTTCCGCCGAAGATGCTGCCTATATGATGCAGCAGGCGGAAAGCGTCATCATCGTCCCGGGTTACGGCATGGCGGTTGCGCAGGCGCAGCATATCCTTCGCGAAATGGCTGATGTGCTGAAGAAACAGGGCGTTTCCGTGAAATACGCCATCCACCCGGTTGCCGGACGCATGCCCGGACATATGAACGTTTTGCTGGCCGAAGCACAGGTGCCTTATGATGAGGTGTTCGAGCTTGAGGACATCAACAGCGAATTTGCGCAAACCGATGTTGCGTTCATCATCGGTGCGAATGACGTCGTTAACCCGGCGGCGAAAACCGACAAGACATCGCCGATTTACGGCATGCCGGTTTTTGATGTCGACAAGGCAAAGACCGTGTTCTTCGTGAAACGCTCAATGGGCGGCGTGGGCTATGCCGGCGTCGACAATGATGTGTTCTACATGGACCAAACGATGATGCTCCTCGCGGATGCCAAGAAGATGTGCGAAGACATCGTCAAGGCCTTGCAGCACTAGGGCACTTCACGCTATCGACGAACAAAGGCCGCCCTGGGCAATCTCGGGGCGGCTTTGTTTTATGTCAGGGGTAGCGAATATGCGTAAACTGGCGTTGGTCGGATCTTGAACAGTCACGCCTAATCCTGCTTGCAATTATCATTCTCTAAGGCATGTTACGCCGATGAGGATAAGAGATCTGCTATTCGTTGGCGCTGCATTTTGCGCGCTCGTTCAACCTGCTTCGGCAAAGACTATCGCCGTCTCGCCCGGTGAAGGCGCGCAGGAGCGTTTGCAAGAGGCGTTGATTGCCGCGGAGCCGGGGGACGTTGTTGAGCTTGCCGCCGGGCGATTCAAGCTGTCTGACGGGCTCTCGCTTGACGTGAACAAGGTGACGGTAAAAGGGCAGGGTGCGTTAGAGACAATCCTCGATTTCTCCGGTCAGCAAGGCGCTGGCGAAGGATTGTTGGTAACCTCAGACGATGTTGTGCTGAAAGACTTTGCTGTCGAAAACAGCAAGGGCGATGGCATCAAGTCAAAGGGCGCGGACCGCATCGTCTATCACAAATTGCGCGTTGAATGGACGGGCGGTCCATTGACGACAAATGGCGCCTATGGGATTTATCCCGTCGAAAGCAAAGATGTCCTGATTGACTCGGTATTTGTGCGCGGCGCGTCGGATGCGGGCATTTATGTCGGGCAGTCGCGCAATATTGTTGTCCGCCATTCAACGGCCGTTGAAAATGTCGCAGGCATTGAAATTGAAAACAGCTTTGACGCAGATGTTCATGATAATATCGCGACCCGCAATACGGGCGGCGTTTTGGTGTTCGACCTACCCAATTTGCCGCAAATGGGCGGACATAATGTCCGGATATTCGACAATATCATCGTCAACAACATGACCCCGAATTTTGCGCCGAAGGGGAATATTGTGGCCAACGTTCCGACCGGAACGGGCGTCATGGTTATGGCCAACCGCAGGGTCGAAATCTTTGACAATGTCATTGGTGAAAACGGCACGACCAACATCATGATTGTTGGCTATCGTTTTCCCTTTCAGGATCCAAAATATGACCCGTTACCGCGCGAAGTAAGCATCTGGGACAACCAGCATAGCCGGGCAGGGTGGGACCCCAAATTTCGCGGCGGAGCCGAAATTGCAGCCGCCATGGGCGGAAGCTTTCCGGCGATATTCTGGGATGGCGCTGGTGGCGCCGAATATACCCCGAACATTCAGGATGATGTCCCCGCGCTATCGCTTGGACTGAAAGACGTGGCCGCCAACACAGCAATGGCGCAACCGGCACCACTGGCCCGTGCAACATCGCGGCCTGCCGGATTGCCTGCGATTGTGCTACCCGAAGCAACGGAAGCTGCCATCCGCTAATGCGTTTTGTAGTACCGTTTGTGCTGGCTTTTGCGGCGGCCGTGGCAACTTCGGCTGCGTCGGATGACTCTGCCGCACTTGCCATTGCGGGGCCGCAAAGTCCGGCGACTTTATCTGCCTTTGGATTTTTCGACGGTGGCGCGGCACGGCCATCGTCCCGCCTGATACCTTATGAACTGCGCACGCCATTGTTCAGCGATTATGCGGCGAAACAACGCTTCATCTATGTGCCCGACGGTGCCCATATTGGTGCCGATGCTGACGGAAAACTGATCTTCCCGGTGGGTAGCGCGCTTATCAAGAGCTTCGGTTATCCGGCAAAGTCGGGTGGACTGAATGTCATCGAAACCCGGGTTTTGTTGCATCAGGCGCAGGGCTGGGTTGCCTTGCCCTATGTGTGGCGCGCGGATGGTAAAGATGCGGATTTGCGCGTTGGCGGCACCAGGGTGCCCGTCACGTTCGCCCATGGTGGCAATGATCTGTCGGTAAATTACAGCGTGCCGAACAAGAACCAGTGCAAGCAATGCCACTCGGCAGCAGGAAATATCATGCCGATTGGTCCAGTATGGCAAAATATGGCGTTTCTACGCTCATTGGACGCACGCGCTATCGTCAAGGCTGCGCCGGCGCTGGCGCAGCTTCAGCCATATCCCAAATGGGATGACAGCCGCACGGGGTCACTGGATGATAGGGCGCGACAATATCTGAAGGTGAATTGCGGCCACTGTCATGCACCCCAAGGCTCCGCAAGCAATAGCGGCCTGTTTCTGGATGGTTCTGCGACGGGCGCTGCGGCGTTAGGTGTCGGCAAAAGGCCGGTCGCCGCGGGCAGGGCAAGCGGCGATCTTGATTTCATCATCGCCCCCGGTCAGCCCGACCAGTCCATTTTGATAAAGCGCATGGAAAGCACCGATCCGGGCATCGCGATGCCGGAACTTGGCCGCTCAACGGTGCATGAAGAAGGCGTGGAGTTGTTGCGGCAATGGATAGCAGCCATGCCGTCCAATACTCACTGACGCATTAAGCGCTTTAATTTATATTGGTTGCCATCCCAACCTTCAAACACCGCGCCGATACCGGGGTGGCTGACCGGCCCTTGTTCGCAGTCTGACAGCAAATTTTGCTGGCTGACATAAGCGATATAGCTGCTTTCGGCATTTTCCGCGAACAGGTGATAAAATGGCTGATTTTTGATCGGCCGAATGGGCTCGGGTATCGATTCATACCACTCGTCGCTGTTAGCGAACACGGGATCGATGTCGAAAACGACGCCGCGAAAGTCAAAAATGCGGTGGCGGACCACATCACCGATGGAAAATGCAGCTTCAGCTTGTTCAGGAAGAGGAATTTGTGACGTCATACGACTAATATCATGCCTAATGCCGTGCAAATCAACCTTCAGTCTTGGCAAAGCGAAAAACATCGGTTAATGGCCCCGCTCTGTCATCAGGACACGCCGGTTTGCCGGCAACGACCAGTCCTAATGATTTGCGGAGAGATGGCTGAGTGGTCGAAAGCACCGCACTCGAAATGCGGCGTGCCGGTGACGGTACCTAGGGTTCGAATCCCTATCTCTCCGCCATTTTATGCACACCCTTATGTTTTGACAAAACGTGCATTTGGTCGCACCACTTACACGAAGTCATAAAGCCTGTCCGACCCAAAGAGAGTGGGGTGGGCCGCAGGTTTGTTTACCGGGGGGTGTGCGCATGAAGAGCTTTGGTCCGATGTTGATGGGGCTGCTTGCCGCGGCACTGTTGGCGATTTTCGCGACGACCCCGCCAGAGGCAACACCCAGTGATGCACCGCTGCGCAGCTTCTCCGCTATGCGGGCTATGGCTGATGTGGGGACAATGGCAAAATATCCGCACGTCACCGGTTCGGCGGAGAACGCAGTCGTGCGTGATCATATCCTGCGCCGCATGGAAGCTCTCGGGATGGACGTTTCGACCAGCACGGGTGTCATCGACGCTAAGGGAACAAATCGGCTCAATAAGTGGAGCGGACGCAATGTCCCACCTGCCACCCTGGTCAATTTGATCGGCATTCTGCCCGGGAAAAATCGCAACGCTCCGTCGGTCGTCCTGATGTCCCATCATGATACGGTTTGGGGCTCGCCCGGCGCCGCAGACGATGCATCGGGCGTCGCTGCAAGCTTGGAAGTCGTGCGCGCAATCCGCGCTCGGGGGCTGCAGGAACGCGATTTGGTTATGCTGGTCACCGATGGCGAAGAACTTGGCCTACAGGGCGCGCGTCAATTCTGGGCGAACCATCCTTTACGCAAAAGCGTCGGCGCGGTTATCAATATGGAAGCACGCGGTGGCGGGGGACGGACCACCCTGTTCCAGACGTCACACCAGAATGGTGAAGCCATGCAGGTTTACGCCGATGCGGTCCGTCGCCCCGGTGCATCTTCACTTGCAGCGTTCGTTTACGCGCTCCTACCCAATGATTCTGATCTGACACCGGTCATCAAGGATGATTACGCCGCGTATAACTTTGCCTTTATCGGGCGATCCGGCCTCTACCACTCACCAATGGCGACCCCGGGCAATCTTGATCAAGGCTCATTACAGGACATGGGTGGGCAGGTTCTCGATCTAACGCAGGCGCTCCTAAAAACAGACAGGCTTCCCCAAAGGGCGCCTGATGCCGTTTTTTTTGACGTATTCGGCTTATTCACGGCGATTTACCCAGCGTGGCTTGGTTGGGGAATGATCATCATAGCGGCGGGAGGAATGGGCCTTGCCGTGCGGCAAGACGGAGCAAACGGTTTAGCCGCGGGCGCTGGACGTATGTTAGTGCTGATCCTGCTCAGCGCGGCGATACTCTTCGCGCTTAACCGCTTATCCCTTGGGCTTGAGCCTGCCAATTATTATGACCGTTTGGCCGCGATCCCCCGGCTAGAGGTTATGGCGGTGTTGGGTTCGCTGGCGGTGTTTCTCGCGGTTTTTGCCAGCTGGCGGCCAAGTCGCGTCGGTGTCGTCGGTGCGGCGCTGCCACTGTTTATCATCAGCCTTGCCGCGCAAGCATTGGCGCCGACGGCGGCCTATGTGGTGGTTCTACCGATGGTGCTGGTCACCTTTACCCTTTGGGTGCGGCATTCTGCTGTGCGGATTGGTATTGCGGCACTGGTCGGTGGCTTCACGTTGGCGCTGGGTCACCAGTTGATGCAAGGGGTTGGGCCGACGCTTCCTTTCGTCGCAGCCCTGCCAATGGCATTGGCCGTTTTGTCGACGCTACCACTTTGGCCCGGGATGGAGGTTCGAAAGGCACGGACGATAGCCGTTCTCGCCTTGCTTGGGGCAGCGTCCGTTTCATTGTGGGTTTTACTGGACGCGCCTGCCGCGACCCGAGCTGTTTATTCCGATAGCAAGCAGTGAACGGCGGTTTGCTTTACACGGCCATCTTTGCGCCGTCACAGCATCATAAAGTCATCAAATAGGCGATGACCTGTTCACGCGCTTTGCGGTCTTGAATGCCGTTAAAGGGCATTTTGGTGCCGGGCACGGTCTTCTTCGGGTCAGCTAGCCACCGGTCTAATGTTTTGGCGTTCCACGTCAGTCCAGACGCCTTGAGCGCGGGGCTGTAGGCATATCCTGCGAGCGTGCCAGCACGGCGGCCGCCGACGCCGGCTAGACCCGGGCCAAAGGCTGTCTTTCCGGCCTGTGTCGAATGGCAGCCAGCGCATACAGCAAATGCGGATGGGCGCGCTTGCTGCGCCGTCGCCGGACTAAATAACGGGGTTGCCGCCAAAAACATGGGAAAGGCGGCAAGAGCCACTGATAGCGGGAAATAGCGCACGCTTAGCCTCACCAGTGAAGTTGATAGATAGAAAAAGGCGACGGCAGGATGACCCGCCGTCGCCTTCAATATGGGTTATTGGAAGCGATCTGCGTCCATGACCTTTGTCCATGCCGCGATGAAATCGGTCACGAACTTTTCTTTCGCATCGTCCGAAGCATATACTTCGGCGACGGCACGCAGCTCGGCATTCGACCCGAAAACGAGGTCGACCGGTGTTGCGGTCCACTTGGCTGCACCGGTTGCCCGGTCCTTGCCTTCATATAGGCCGGCATTGGTCGCGGACTTCGCCCAGACTGTATCCATGGACAGCAGGTTGGTGAAGAAGTCGTTGGTCAGCGTGCCTGGCTTGCTGGTGAAGACACCGGCAGTCGAACCACCCGCATTTGCACCCAGAACGCGCATACCGCCAACCAATACGGTCGTTTCTGCAACGGTCAGGCCAAGCAAGTCCGCCTTATCGATCAATGCTTCAGTTGGACCGAAGTAGGAGTCTGTCGCAAAATAGTTGCGGAAACCGTCGGCCTTTGGCTGAAGCTGGTTGAAGGACTCCACATCGGTTTGGTCCTGTCCAGCGTCGACCCGTCCGGCCTTGAACGGAACTATGACGTCCTGCCCAGCAGCCTTCGCCGCTTGTTCGATGGCCGCATTGCCGCCAAGCACGATCAAGTCCGCGATGCTAACCTGCTGGCTGTCCTTTGCGCTCTTGTTGAACGCGGTGCGGACGGTTTCAAGCGTAACCACAACCTTGCTGACTTCGGCAGGGTCATTGACGGCCCAATCCTTCTGCGGCGCGAGGCGCAGACGGCCACCATTGGCTCCGCCACGCATATCGGTTGCGCGGAAGGTCGATGCCGATGCCCATGCTGTCCGCACGAGTTCAGCGGTCGTTAGCCCTGAGGCAAGCACGCTGGCCTTCAACTGTGCGATATCCTGCGCACTGATGGGGGCATAATTGGCCTTTGGTAACGGATCCTGCCACTTCAAGGTCACTTTTGGCGCGTCCTTGCCGAGATAACGTGCTTGTGGCCCCATATCGCGGTGGGTGAGCTTGAACCAAGCCTGTGCAAACGCGTCCGCGAACTCTTGCGGATTTTTCTGCCAGCGTTTGGTAATCTTCCGGAACCCGGGGTCTTCACGCAATGCAATGTCGGTGGTGAACATGATTGGTGCATGACGCACGTCAGGACGATGTGCGTCTGGAACCATGTTTGCTGCCGATGGATCACTTGGTATCCACTGAACCGCGCCAGCAGGGCTTTTCGTCTTTACCCATTCAAAGCCGTAAAGATTGTCCAGATACTGCGTGGTGAACGCGATTGGGTTGGACGTCCATGCGCCTTCAAGACCGCTGGAAATCGTGTCTTCCGAATGGCCTTTGCCGCATTTGTTGGTCCAGCCTAAGCCTTGCTGTTCAATTGGCGAAACGCCGGGGTCACCCGCAACGCACTCTTCTGGCTTTTTAGCGCCATGTGCTTTTCCAAATGTATGGCCACCCGCGATCAGCGCAGCGGTTTCGGCATCGTTCATCGCCA
>JBILBJ010000078.1:0-7811 GCA_044353705.1 Sphingorhabdus sp.
GCTAAATGAAAAATGTCAGCACAAACGACAGTATCGATAGGACTATTACTGTACCCGCTACATCTCCGATAAAAATCGTGCTCGCAAGTTCCAGTGGCTGCACTGGGCGCCCTGAAAGAGCATAGTAAAGGTTATGAAGCAAAGCGTTTGATGCTGCGCACAAGGATCCCAATTCAAAAAAAATGGGTCGTTTTTAAATCAGCTAAATCTGGCTTCGTCGTAAACAGCATCTTAAACACACCGATGCCAATGAGCGGAGCTACGCCGGACATTACAGCCAAAGAGACAATGTCTACTAAGCCATCGTTTACTCGGTCTTGGACGACAAAGTAGCTGCCAATAATAATTCCGAAAAAGCCTGCCTCCCGAAAAACGAGAGGATAGATAATGCGTAAGGCTGCAGGCAGATATATGAGATGAGCATTAGGATTCAGGGCTAATTGCTGAAAAAAAATCATTTGCTGAAGCCAAGCCGTACCATGCCAGCGATAAGCCGACGACAAGTGGAACCCACCCCAATGCATTCTTTAACCGAGCCGTCATGCAGTTCGCGGTGATTGCCCAAGAGCCGTGATGCCGTCACTAATGCTCGCCATATAATCTCGTGCAAGCTGCGTAGGCTCCACGAATTTGACACGCTTATCTTGGCTGTCGGTACGCAAACACACTAGCCCTTTGTCGCGCAGGGCGATTATCCTGCGATACGCTGTCGGCTGCGAACCGAAGCGTGCATCGCTCATCACTTCGCTGACCATGATATCGTCACGCTCGTGCCATTTCACGATCAGCGCGTCCAGCAGCAAGCCTTCGTCCGCATTTAACGTGTCAAAAGGTGACCGCTGCCTAATCGCATTCAGCATATCCAATAGTCGGACAAAGGAGGGCGGTGGCGGTCTAGTCATGTCATTCGTCCTTTCTGTGTCTGGATTGCACAATGATTATAAAACACCTTCAATTTTGAAAGTTTTTGCTTGCAGTGCGGATGATCGTCGCACTAAATGTCAATTATGAAAGTTTATAAAGCATTCTAATTCCGCGTCAAATCAACTTTTCCCTGCTGAAGCAGCGGGCACAGGATTATGAGATTAGATGACCACGGGTTTCATGCCGTTGTTACGGCATGAAGGACCCAGAGAGTATGTTGCAATTCATACTCTCCACCTCACCCAGTTATCTCACGATAACTGGGTTTTTTGTTGTGTTGTTCTGTTTGGCCTTGGGAATTTATTGGTTGAACAGCAGCCAGAGCTTTGGCCCCGGGCCGGTGCTTAAATAAAAAACCCCGCCGTTCCATTAGGACGGCGGGGTTTTTAAATGGTGGGCGTAGCAAGGTTTGAACTTGCGACCCCTGCAATGTCAATGCAGTGCTCTACCGCTGAGCTATACGCCCATTATGCCGCAGCCTCTAGCTGGGCTTTTGCTATCATTCAAGCCTATTTCAGCTCGCCAAAACTTTCCTTGGTAAACAGCCGTTCGACTTCAAGGACAAGGTCTTTCAGATGGAGGGGTTTGGACAATATTTTGGCGCTTGGCATGGACGCACTCGCGCGCAGCGCTACGCCCGAAAAGCCCGTGATAAACATGACCTCCGTGCCCGGTGACACGCGGTTACAGTGGCGCGCGAGTTCAATGCCATCCATTTCGGGCATCACGATATCGGTGAGCAGCAGATCGAAATGTTCTTGTTCCAACAAGGGCGCTGCCGCTGTGCCGCGGTCGACCGCGACCACGTCATAGCCCGACCGTTCGAGTGTGCGCGCGAGATATTCCCGCATGGCCTGATTATCTTCGGCGAGCAGAATTCGGGTCATAACAAATCCTTAAACATCTTTGGGGCGCCAAAGTGCGGCGCTGGTTCTATCTGTAATTGCAGAGGCTTAATTTTTTTGCACCATTTTGTGCAAAACCTGCCAACATGTTTTTTTATTTTAATGCAGAGGGCGCGTTGGACATATCGGCATCCGGATTCGCAATGTGGGGAACGGAGAATCTCTCCGTGCCTGTGCTGCTGTCTGTGCCGCATGCGGGACGCGATTATCCCGCTTCTGTCATTGACGCGCTGCGCGTGCCGCCGGCATCGCTGGTCCGGCTTGAGGATCGCTATGCCGATCTCTTGGCGCGCCGTTCGGTGCAGCGTGGCCATCCGGTCATCCTTGCCCATCGCGCACGGGCCTGGATCGACCTGAACCGCGACGAACAGGATATCGATGTGGAGATGGTCCAAGGCGCACAGCGCGCGGATTATCCCGCGCCCGGCGTGAAGCAGCGCGGCGGCCTTGGCCTCGTGCCGCGCCGATTGTCGGGCGAGGGCGATTTGTGGAAACGGCAGTTCACTTTAGACGATATCCATGACCGCATTGCGGCGTTTCACCGTCCTTATCATCAGGCCGTGTCCAATATAATTGAAAATATGCGGCAAAAATTCGGAGTCGCGATCCTGCTGGATGTGCACAGCATGCCCCCACTCCACAACCCGGCCACAGGCGCGGGGCCGCAATTTGTGATTGGCGACCGGTTCGGCAAAAGTGCAGCCTCGCAATATGCCGAACTGCTGATGTCCCGTTTGCAGGGGCACGGATTTACGGCTGCGCTTAACCACCCCTATGCCGGGGATTATATCCTGCGCCGCCATGCCAAGCCGCGGGCCAATATCCATGCGATCCAATTGGAAGTGGACCGGTCGCTCTACCTTGATGCTGATTTGCGGCAACCTGGGGCTGGTCTTGAACAGCTGAAGCTTTTGATAGCCGGCCTATTGGAAGCATTGGCAGACGAGGCGCTTGGTTCGCCTGCGTTGATTGCCGCGGAATAAAGCCGCACGGTTCGCATAAAAAACCACCCCGGAATGGTCCGGGGTGGCCGAGGTTCAGGGAGTTGATGCCGGTTAGGGCATCGTTGGACAGAAACGGGAGGGGAAGTTTCCGTCCAGACTCGAGAATGGGGCCTGAGCATTGCAGTTTCAAGTCAGAGCAAAAACATTCTGCCCCAATTTGGTTGAATACAGGTATTGGCGCAGGCAATTGTTGAGCTGGCTATGTTGACGCCGTTAACGGGGGCTTATGGCCACATCCGTTGCACAAATGGCATCTTGTCGATGAACTGATGCTTCAAAGCGCCCAAAATATGCAAGCCGATGAGTACAAGAAGTGGGGTTGCCAATATCTCATGCCCCTCATGCCCGATGTTCGCCAGCATCGCATTTTTGCCAATCGCCATATCGATGGTGAACAGGCCAAAGAAATCAACGGCCGCTGCTTTGCCATTTGCGCCGATCATCAGCCAACCGGTCAGCGGCATGGCGACCATCAGGACGTAGAATAATATATGGACGCTATGGCCGGCTTTGGCCTGCCAGCCCGCGACCTTTTCCGGCGGCGCAGGCGGACGGTTGGCGATGCGCCATAATATGCGGCCAACGGTCAGTAGAAGAATGGAAATGCCAATGGCCTTATGCGGGCTCATATAGGCAGCGCGGGCGTCGCGGGGCAGATCTTCGCCCAGATTTGCCAACAATATGTTGGCCCCGATCAATATGGCAATCAGCCAGTGAAATAGGATCGCGATTTTACTATATTTTGCCATGCCGTCACTTCCCCGATGGACAGTGACGACATGAAGCATTTGGCCTGATTAGGTCGAAGGCAGTTCCGTCACCTGCGGTACCTTACCCTGTGCAACCTGAACTGCAAATATTTCCCGCATCAGCTGCAACGAGAACAGATGTGCGTGGATGAGTGCAAGGATACCGTTCTGGTTCAGCTTGCGGACGGTGTCGCCACGCAATTCGCGCAGTTTCGCTTCGTCGATCATTTTGAAACCACGGTAGATGAATGGCTGTTCCTGACCTTCTTGTTGGATTGCCACTTCGCCGTCCATTAACAGGTCAAGCTTTTGCAGCTCTTCAACAAACGCATGCGTTTGCGAACCGGCATTTTCGAATTCTTCGCAGAATTTCAAAATAGCCTGTGTGTTTTCGCTTGGCTTGCCATCTTCGAACAAGGGCACGCCTTCTTCGAATTCACCAACGGCGCCTGATGTGGGGTCAAAGCATAAGGACAGCTCTTCGGTGTCGGGACGCAGTTTGGCCAACAGGAATGGATAGCGGCGGACATAGGCAGGAACGTAAACGGGGCGCTCGAAAAAGCCTTCCTCGTTCATGAACGTGTTTACGCCTTCATTCATGCCCATCAGGACCAGCGGAACAGGATTGTCTGTTGCGGAAAAAATGATGGGATAGGTGCGCGATGCAGGGACGAACTCTTCGATCGTCAACGGGATCGCATGTTGCCCTTCAAGGAACTTTGCATTCTCCAACAGGCGCGATTTCCACGTGACGTGATCATTGCTGTTGAGCGGGATGAGGTCTTTGTACAAAAGCGGCAAGTTTGCGGCTTGGGGCGCTGTGGCCATGTGAAACTCCAGTGCTTGTTATGGGGCAAAAATTTAATGCGGCGCTTTAGTCGGGCAGCAGCCTTTACGCAAGTGGAACAAGCTTGCCGGGGTTCATAATGCCAAGCGGGTCGAACGCGCTTTTAATGGCCCGCAATGCCGAAAGCCGGGCAGGCTCGGCAAGCCGCGCGAATTCGTCGATTTTGGATTGGCCAATGCCATGTTCCGCCGACAATGAACCGCCATAAGCACGCACGCGATCATAGACGTGCGACGTGATCGCTTTGCCATCTGAGGCGTACCAAGTCGTGACATCGACGCCGTCGGGGGCCTTTACGTGGAAATGGATGTTGCCATCGCCCAAATGTCCGAACGCGACGGTCTTGGTTCCGGGGTAGTCCGCTTCAATACGGGGCGATTCTTGTTCAATGAAGCGCGCCATGGCCGCGACCGGAACGCTGATATCATGTTGCAGCGCGGCGCCCGCGGCACGTTCGGCCTCCGCAATCGAATCGCGAATTTTCCAAAAAGCTTCTGCTTGCACGTCGCTGCTCGCGATGGTCGCGTTTTCGAGCAAATTATCGGCGATGGCATCCTCTAGCAAATGCATGGCCAGCTCTCCGGGGCTGGATTGGGCTGGGTCGTCCTGCACAAATTCCATCAGCGCATGCCAGCAGTGCGTGGTGTCGAGCGGCGGCCGTGTGCCGGGAATATGCGTGAGCACGGCGTTGAGCGCACGGTTGGGAAGGATCTCAAAGCCCTCCAAGCGATCCCGCCCATGTTTCTGCATGAACAGCAAAAGTTCATATGCCTGTTGCGGGCTATCGATGCCTGCCCACACGACGCAGCGGTCAATAAGCGTGGGGACGGTTTGCAGCACGGCCTTGGTCACCACGCCAATCGTGCCTTCGCCGCCGATCAGCAGCTGTTTCAGGTCATAGCCGCGATTGTCTTTTTTCAATGGCGCCATGGCGTCATACATCGAGCCATCGGGCAGAACAGCCTCAAGACCTGCAACGAGCGAACGCATCGTGCCGTGCCGCAACACTTGCGTGCCGCCCGCATTGGTTGAAATCAGGCCGCCAACGGTCGCCGACCCCTTGCCGCCAAGCGTGAGTGGAAAGCGCCGTCCGGACTGTGCGGCGGCTTCATGCAGGTTCTGCAAGATGACACCCGCCTCACAGCTTATCAGGCCGGCATCTGCATCGATCGCGATGATATTGTTCATCCGCCGCATTGAAAGGATCAGTTGTTCGCCGCTGCTATTGGGTGTGGCCCCGGCGACCATCCCACTATTGCCGCCCTGTGGAACCAGTGACAGCCGATACTTCGCGGCAACCCGAACAATCGCGGCAACCTCTTCGGTGGTGGCGGGTGAAAGCAATGCGGCGGCGGCGCCGGTAAATCGCCCGCGCCAGTCGGTCAGCCACGGGGATATGACGTCCTGATCATCCGAATAGCCCTTTGGTCCCAAAATTGAGCGAAGTTCGGATAAGGCGTTTACATCTGGCACGGTATTTCCCATTATGTGCGAAGGTTCAGGGCATTTAATTCATGATACGTTCAACCCTATCGGGTAAAGTCGTTAGAACTTCAACTTCATACCGGAATGTTTCTTGCGCATAGTTTTTGCCATAATCCTGCTTGCGGCAGGTCTGACGACCGTGCCGCAAAAGGCTTGGGCCGACTTTAACGTTGGTATGGCGAACAATCCGTTCACGCCGTTCCTCCGTTTGCAGACAGAATTTAACCAAGTGCGCATTGACCAACGCATTATCATTCGTTTGCCAAGCCCTTCGTCAGCACCGGCGGCCGTGGGCGCACAGCGGCAATCGGTCGCAAAGCTGCAATATAAAGAAAAGAAAATCGGCAAATGCCTTTGGGTCGACAGACTGGGCGGTTCGCGTCCCGGACCCGACCGCACGCTCGACCTGTTGACGCGCGATGGCATCCTTATCCGCGCCTATTTGGGTGAGGGTTGTCTGGCACGGGAGTTTTATGCCGGCGCTTATATGGAGCGGTCATTTGACGGCAAATTATGCGTGGATCGGGATGTGTTGCATGCCCGCACCGGGGCAAAATGCGCGATTGATAAATTCCGATTGCTGATACCGCGATAGCGCCGGGCGCATTCGGCCAATTACCTTGACATTTCTGCCCGCAGAGACCATTGGCGACCCTCGTCGCTATGGCTTTGGCACCGGTGGCACTGCATCTTTTTTCCGGAACAACATATGCGTTTTGCCGATATCGGCCTGTCTGATGAATTATTGAGAGCCTTAAGTGAGGCTGGCTATGACGAGCCAACCCCAATTCAGGCCGCTGCTATCCCGCAGGTCCAGATGATGCGTGACATCATCGCAATCGCACAGACGGGTACGGGCAAGACCGCTAGCTTCGTTCTTCCGATGATCGATGTGCTTGCCAATGGCCGCGCGCGTGCACGCATGCCGCGCAGCCTTATTCTCGAACCGACGCGCGAACTTGCGGCGCAGGTTGCGGAGAATTTCGAAAAATACGGCAAATATCACAAGCTATCGATGGCGCTGCTTATCGGTGGTGTTCAAATGGGCGACCAGGTGAAGGCGCTTGAAAAGGGCGTTGATGTTTTGATCGCGACCCCCGGACGGCTGATGGATTTGTTCGAACGCGGTAAGATATTGCTGACGGGCTGCGAAATGCTCGTCATCGACGAAGCGGACCGTATGTTGGACATGGGCTTCATTCCCGACATCGAACATATCTGCACCAAATTGCCGGCGACGCGTCAGACATTACTGTTTTCGGCAACGATGCCGCCGCCGATCAAGAAGCTGGCCGACAAGTTTCTGTCGAACCCGAAATATATCGAAGTCGCGCGTCCCGCGACCGCCAATATCAATATCGAGCAGTTTTTGGTGAACGTATCACCGATGAAAAAGCGCGATGTGTTGCGCGATCTTTTGCGCACCGAAGATGTGTCCAACGCGATTATCTTCTGCAACCGCAAGACCACGGTGCGCGAATTGAACACCAGCCTGCAGCGCCACGGCATGCGTTCGGGCGAAATTCACGGCGACATTGATCAGGCGTCACGTCAGAAGCAATTGGAAGCGTTCAAAAACGGCGACATCAATCTGCTCGTCGCATCCGACGTGGCGGCGCGTGGCCTCGACGTTAAGGGCGTCAGCCATGTGTTCAACTTTGACGCGCCATGGCACCCCGATGATTATGTCCACCGCATTGGCCGCACAGGCCGCGCCGGTGCCAAGGGCAAGGCATTTACCTTTGTCACCAAGGCCGATGAAGAAGCCATTGAAAACATCGAAAAGCTGATTGGCACCAAGATCGAGCGTCTTGGCAAGGTCGAAGCGCCATCGGGTGATGCCGAAGAGCGCGCGCCTGCAAAGCGCGGCCGCAAGCCAGCGGAGCCAAAAGCCAAG
>JBILBJ010000079.1:0-7807 GCA_044353705.1 Sphingorhabdus sp.
GGAAAAATGGGACCTTCTCATGCTTCACTTCCGCGCGTGGGAATTGGGCGTGAAATCGCTATATTATCTGCGTTCGAAGAGCATTCAGCGCGCTGGCTTTGCCGGCGGGGTGGAGGCGGACAACACCGCCGAACTGCCCGTGATGGAGCTTGCCGCGCAAACCGATTACGAAGAGTGCCTCGCCTGCCAATAAGGCAAAAGGGACACCACAGACCGTATTGAACAGTTAAAGACCCAAGGAAACCGACATGTCATTGTTACAAGCACGCAATAGCTACAAGCCTTTTGAATATCCTTGGGCCTATGACTTTTGGAAACGCCAACAGCAGATCCATTGGCTGCCCGAAGAAGTGCCCTTGGGCGAAGATTGCCGCGATTGGGCGCAGAAGCTTTCGGACCACGAACGCAACCTGCTCACGCAAATCTTCCGCTTCTTCACCCAAGCCGATATCGAGGTGCAGAATTGCTACCACGAAAATTACGGCCGCGTGTTCAAACCGACCGAAGTGAAGATGATGCTGACCGCGTTTTCCAACATGGAAACCGTCCACGTCGCGGCATACAGCCACTTGCTTGACACCATCGGCATGCCCGAGAGCGAATATTCCGCCTTCCTCGAATATGAAGAAATGGCGGCGAAGGTCGATTATATCCACCAATTCGGCGTCAACACCGACGAAGACATTGCCCGCACATTGGCCATGTTCGGCGGCTTTACCGAAGGGCTGCAACTGTTCGCATCCTTCGCGATGCTGATGAACTTCCCACGCTTCAACAAGATGAAGGGCATGGGGCAAATCGTATCCTGGTCGGTCCGCGACGAATCGCTGCACTGCGAAGGCATTACCAAGCTGTTCCACGCATTTTGTGCAGAGCGCGGCTGCCTCACCAAGACGGTGAAGGAAGACATTATCGATTGCTGCCAAAAGGTTGTCCGTTTGGAAGACGCGTTCATCGACCTTGCGTTCGAAATGGGCCCCGTCCCCGGCATGACCGCCAAGGAAATCAAACGCTACATCCGCTACATCGCCGATTGGCGTTTGGGCCAGCTGGGCCTGCCCGCAATCTACATGGTCGAAGACCACCCGCTGCCATGGCTCGCGCCATTGTTGAACGGCGTCGAGCACGCCAACTTCTTCGAAACCCGCGCGACCGAGTACAGCAAGGCGTCGACCCGCGGCGATTGGGGCCAAGTGTGGGACAGCTTTGACAATCGTAAGAAAAAGATCATCGGCATTGAACCCATCGCCGAAAATGACGGCATCGATATGTTCGAACAAGCCGGAGTTGCCGCGGAATAATCCGCCACCCGTCGCATGTCGTCAGGATGGAAACCAAGGCGTTTCCACCTGACGACCGCGACCCATATATTCTATAAATAGCCATATAAGAAGCGACGGCGCCTGACGCCGATCGCCGCATATTCGATCGCCCAGCGGCGGCGTGAGGTGCGTTGCGTTTTGTGCCATTGGCAATGCTGTGGATAACCACCAAAATGGATAACAAAACTCTCAAATTGGATTGATTTTGCATTTTTTGACAATATGTTGGAAGCATAGCCAGTAGTCGAAATGACCGCTCGGATATGTTCGAGCAAGCTGGGGTTGTGATAGATAATATTATTTAACATTAAGGGATGGTGTTGATTTTATTGAATCAAAATGGAGGCATAATTGCAAATAAATCGCACTCGTGTTCGAAACATCGATCGATATATTCATCCATCTTTGAACTCTCAGTTTGTTCGAGTAATCTGTCCATTTGATGAAATATCTACCGCAAAACTTAATAGAGCGGGATTAGGCTCAGGATGCATTAAATTAGTTGCATGTAAGGGCGAAGTTTGATTCAACTGAACTTCTGATAAAGGAGCAGTTGATGATTGATCTACCGATGTTGAGTGCGGCGCAGACGCGCCGTGGAGAATGTAATGGATAACAATTATATTATTGATATTATTATGTAGTTTATTCAGGCAAGGCCAAAGCTGCATGATGACATAAGACGGGCACGCGTGTTTAGTCCGGAAGAAAAAGGTCGAATGTGACCTTCGCGTCATCGTGCACCAAAAAAGATACCCCGCCGCCATGCGCCTCTGCCACTTTTTTTACGAGATACAGGCCGAGGCCCGAGCCACGGCCTTCGGCACCCGCCCCACGCTCACCACGGGCAAAGATCGTTTCGTCCAGAAAGTCAGTCCCAGCGAGTTGACTTGTCACAGTGAACGAAGTGCCCAATAAAACTTCCCGCTGGACGATGCAAAATTGGATCGGGCTCTGTGGCGGCGAATATTTCAGGGCATTGTCCAGCACATGCCGTGGTTTAAAGGTGCATAAACGCGCGCGTATCAGAGCAGCTTCGTTTGAGGGTACAAATTATTCCAATGGTTTGCCTAGTGATAGGGCCCATGATAGAAAATCAAAAAGGAGGGCGTCGCGAAACCGATCAGGATAAAGGAAATGCATAAAGGCGACCTTGGCTATCGCGTCGTGAACGGAATTCAGGCTGTATTTGAACGCACAATTCCAGCCTGAGAGCGGTGCATAAGAGGCGCCAAAAGATTATAGGGAGGAGGCAGTCTGATGCTGACGAAAGGCGACGAATATCCGATCCACCAGACGGCTGAGCCCATCGCATATTCCGGGACAGATCGGAACTTTTACGACCGGTATTTCTTTAACGGCTATCAGGCAGATGGCAGCGATTTTTTCGCGATCGCCTTTGGCGTTTATCCGCACCTGAACGTTGCCGATGCGCATTTTTCCTGCATCAGAGGCGATGTCCAACATTGCGTTCATGCCTCCCGCTTATTGGATATGGAACGGATGGATCTCACCGTTGGGCCCATCACCATTGAGATACTCGAACCACTTAAATCGTTGCGTGTTGTCGTCGACAACTATGAAGGAATATCCGCTAATCTGACCTTTGTTGGCCGCGCATTCCCCGTTGAAGAGCCGCGCTTTACCCGAAGGATCGGGCCGCGGACCTTTATGGATTATACCCGCATGACGCAAAACGGGCATTGGCAGGGCTGGATTGAAGTAGATGGCATTCGGCGGGATATCGACGGCGCTGTTGGTACGCGTGACCGCAGTTGGGGTATCCGCCCCATTGGCGCCAGCGACCCGCAGCCCACCGTCCCGCAAACTATCCCCCAATTCTACTGGCTGTGGAGCCCGGTTAACTTTCAGGATGGCGCACTCTATTTTCATGTGAATGACGATGCGCAGGGCCGACACTGGAATATCCGCGCGGTATGGTGCCCGGACGGCGCAGCTGCGTATGAAATGTTGGAAAGCGACGTGTGCGAAATGGCGGTCACGCTTAAGCCCGGCTGGCGTCACGCGGAACAGGCCGTCCTGAAAGCAGAATTCGCAGATGGACGACATGTCACGGCCGTCTTTGAACCGGGGACAGCTTTTCTCATGCGGGGCATCGGCTACGGCCACCCGGAATGGCCGCATGGTGGTTGGAAGGGTGCATTATCTGTAGCGCGTGAAGATATCGACCTGACGACCGTTGAGGCAGGCCGCGCTGATCATCTCCACATACAGGCCGTCTCTCGCGTAACCATGACGATCGGCGGTGAAAGTCGCATCGGTACAGGCATTCTCGAACAGTTGATCCTTGGCGCTTATGAACCGCTGGGTCTGAAGAGCATTTTTAATGATTGATGCCATCCCCAGTCTGGCCGATATGACCCCAGCTTGGTTGACGGCGCAGCTGCATAAAAATGGCTATGATGCCAAGGTTATGTCGGTTGAATCGCACGCCATAGGCACAGGGCAGGTTGGCGCAACGTACCGCCTTACACTGACCTATGATGGCCCTGCGAACGGCGCGCCTCCGACGATCGTTGCAAAATTGCCGTCCAATGATCCAGTCAGCAAAGCTGCCGGTCGATCCTATATGACATATATGCGCGAAAGCCGTTTTTATAAGCTTTTTGCGGGCAAGAAACCGATGGCGATACCCCATCATCTCTTTATCGCCTTTGATGACGACAGCCATGAATTTGCTTTGCTGATGCACGATCTTCCATCACATGCACCGGGCAATCAATTGTTGGTTCCAACACGGGCGGAAGCCGAATGGGCAATGGATGCGGCTGCTGGCATTCACGCTGCTTGGTGGGGTGACCCATCGCTCGACACGCTTGACTGGCTCAGCGGCACTAAAGCTGTTCCGCCCCAGATAGACAGCGAAACGTTATATGCGATGCTTTGGCCCGCATTTTGTGACCGATATGGCGACCGGATCACCAAAGAGATCAAAATCGTTGGTGATCGTTATTTGGGCAATATCCAACAATGGCTAGACTCACGTTCCGGTCCACGCTGTCTCACGCACAATGATTTTCGTCCAGATAACATGCTGTACTGCGCCAACGACGAGGACAAGCCTATCGTCATCGTCGACTGGCAAACGGTTGGTGTAGGCGAAGGTGCAAGCGACATAGCCTATTACCTGGGCACATCGATGGACCCGGCTACCCGCAAAGCAGAAGAGCACGGCCTTCTGGCGCGGTATAGAACACAATTAGATCGGCACAATATACCCTTCGCAGACCTTGCCCACCAGTGGGATGCCTATCGGCTTGCGTCTTTTTCGGGAATGCTCATGGGTGTCACTGCGTCCATGGTCGTGGAACAGACCGACCGGGGCGACGCAATGTTTCTGGCTATGTCAGAGCGGTCGGCTTTGATGGCAATAGACCATGCCGAGATTGCCCTTGATTTCTAGCCCTGCAGGAACGCTGCGACCAAATCACTGCCCTAACGGGATCAGGGTGATTTCAGTTTGGCGCCCATCGATAAAACGCACAGTCTTACCGTCAAAAAAAGCATTCTCTTCGCTGCGGAAATCCACGCGTTGTCCGCCCCATTCGGGAACGGCAGCATAGGTTGTAAGCTCGATGGACCATGCTGTGTTGGCGTTTATCACCCCGCTTCCACGCGGATCGGCGTTTTGATTATCCCAAAAGCCAATGGACGGCCCGGCGCCATGACCATGCAAGCCAATCGGGTGCGTGTAAATCGACGGATCAAGCCCGGCCGCCACGGCTTCTGCCCGCGCCAATGCCAAGGCTGCATTCCCGCTGCGTCCAACCGCAAACTGCCGTCTCAGGATATCCTGAACCCGGTTGCTGTTCGCCAGCCCCTGTCTGAGGCCAGACGGCGCATCGCGCTCGCCGGGTTTCAGGACATAGGCAAGATGCTGCGTATCGGTGCTGAGCCGCAGATAATTGATGCCGAAATCTGTCCACAGCAGGTCGCCCGGCTGAATGACCTCGTCGCCTTCCAACATACCCTTTGCGCCAGCCCGCTGGATCGCGACCGAAGGATGGAACCATGGTTCGAGGCCAAGCTGAAGCAGCCGATCACGGTACCACCATTGCACCTGCTCCGCCGTTGTCACCCCCGGGGTAATCACAGCGCGCGAAAACGCTTCGGCAATGATCGCATGGGCAGTGCGCAGGACGCTGGGGTAAATTTCCATCTCGGCGGGCGTGCGCGTTTCAAGCCAGCGGATAGCGAGCGTTTCGCCGCTGACGATCCGCGGCCGCAACGGTGCGGGTAACGCGCCCGTGAATTTTTCAAATTGGCTAAGCGTCATGCCGTCGGCGAATTGATATAGGTCCGACGTGTTGATCGCAATTTTGGCCGGATCGCGCGCAGCGATTATGTCCGCGACCGCCTGCCACTGATCAGGCTGCTTATTTGGGTCCCAAGCCGGCGAGAACAGACCGCCAAGTCCATAGCGGCTAACCGTCAGACGCTCGATCGGCTTTCCATGACCCGGATCGTGGAAAATCAAGATTGTGCGGCGGCGTGCGTGCATATTCTCTGCATCCAGCATCGACGCGACCACCGGCTCTTCAAAATATTCGCGCGCCACCACCAGCCACAAATCAATGCCCTGTTCGCGCATGATGGCCGGAATGATCGTGTCAAGCCGCGTCGCTAAAATGCGGTTTTCGGTCGCGGCCCTTTCACGAGCGTTCAATATAGGCGGAAGCGCGGGTGCCTGCACCTCCGTCTCGCTCATGACGATCGGCGCGGACATTGCTGCAGTGGCTGGCCCAATCATGGCCGCAAGCAGAGCCAGTCCAGATATCACGCGCTTTGCCATCATGCTTCCCCCAATCATATTCCGCACCCACATTGGCTGGCCGCGATACAAGGATCAAGTCCGACATGTTTTTCGATGTGAAAGCAAGCCATATCAGGAAGCGGTTAGGCATGAAGGAAGCCGGGATATTCCCTGATGATATGTTCGCCCACAGCATGTTGAAGCTGTATATTGGTGCGATGCGGGTCCGCTAAGCGCTTGACGACAGGCGGGGTTTCCCGCCATGCGGATGCTCATGCGTTTCTTCTCTGACAATGCCGCCCCGGTGCACCCCGCTGTCATGCAAGCCATGGCCGATGCCAACCATGTCGACACCGCATATGATGGTGACCAATGGAGCGCGCGGCTCGATGCCGCATTCTCCGCTGTGTTCGGCCGCGATGTCGCGGTGCTTTGGGTGGCAACGGGGACAAGTGCCAACTGCCTCGCGCTTGCCTCGCTTGTTCAGCCGCATCAGGGCGTCATTTGCCACCGTGAAGCCCATATTGAGGTTGATGAATGCGGCGCGCCGGGTTTCTACACCGCTGGTGCAAAGTTGATGCTGGTCGAAGGTGATGGCGCCAAGGTAACGCCTGAAACGGTCGAGGCGTGTCTGAACGGCATTCGCAACGATGTGCATCAGGTGCAGGCTGCAGCATTGTCGATTACCAACGCAACCGAATATGGCATGGTCTACAGCCCTGCCGAAGTCGCAGCACTTGGTGCATTGTGCCATGATCGTGGCCTTAGCCTGCATATGGATGGCGCGCGTTTTGCCAATGCAGTGGCAACTTTGGGCTGTGCGTCAGCCGACGTGACGGTGAACGCCGGCGTCGACGTGTTGAGTTTCGGTTTCGTCAAAAATGGCGGAATGGGCGCAGAGGCGTTGGTCTATTTCGACCCGGCGCTCGCCGACGCTGCGCGCTATCGGCGCAAGCGCGCTGGGCATTTGCAGTCAAAGGGCCGCTTCCTTGCGGCGCAATTGTTGGCGATGCTGGAAAATGATATGTGGCTGGTCAATGCGCGTTCCGCCAACGCAGCGGCGCAAATCATTGCGGGCGCAGCAGCCGGACGATTGCTCTATCCGGTGCAAGCCAATGAGATATTCTTGCGCCTGACGCCGGCTGAAGCGGCCGCGTTGCGGGCGCAAGGTTTTGACTTTTACGACTGGGGCGTGGTTGACGAAAATTGGGGCGCTGCGCGGCTTGTCACCAGTTGGCAACATACCGAGGCGGATGTCACCCCGCTGGCCCGCGCGATCGCAGCATTATGAGCACGGCCGGGGGGCAGAGCGTCGTAGAACCTGGATTTCTGGCGCCGCGGGTATGGATACCCTTTATGGTGACGTCGCTCATCTGGGGGTCTACTTGGCTGGTCATCCGCGATCAATTGGGCACAGTGCCGCCGACCTGGTCTGTGGCCTATCGCATGATTGTGGCCGCCATCGCTATGTTCATCCTAGTCATCGTGATGCGCCAGCCGGTGAAGATAGATCGGCCAATGGTCGGTTGGACAATCCTGCTTGGCGTGATGCAATTCGGGATGAACTACAATTTTGTCTATGCCGCTGAACATTATATCACGTCGGGATTGGTCGCAGTGGTATTCGCGCTGTTGATTGTGCCCAATGCGGTGCTCGCCAAATATTGGCTTGGACGGGCAATCGGCGGAGCGTTCATATTAGGCTCAGCGA
>JBILBJ010000080.1:0-7804 GCA_044353705.1 Sphingorhabdus sp.
TGCGAAACGTCGCCATCGCCTTGCGCAAACGGTTGGCATCGGCCTCGCTGAATTCAGCAGCGGTGATCGCAAGGTTCATCGCCTGCTCCTGAAACAGTGGCACGCCCAATGTTTTGCCAAGCACATTTTTCAGCTCATCCTGAGGATATGGCGCGGCGGGAGAGGGATATTCGACCTTTTCCTCCCCATTACGCCGCCGCAAATAAGGATGCACCATATCGCCCTGAATAGGGCCGGGGCGGACAATCGCGACTTGAATAGTAAGGTCATACAGGCTGCGCGGTTTCATGCGCGGCAGCATGTTCATTTGCGCCCGGCTTTCGACCTGAAACACGCCTAGGCTTTCACCTCTGCACAACATGTCATAAACATTGGGATCGTCGGAATCGATGTCGACCTTTAGATCATAATCGCCAATCCCCTGTTCGCGCATCATGTCATAGGCCTTGCGTATGCAGGTCAGCATACCCAGCGCCAGCACATCGACCTTCATCAGCCCCAATGCGTCGATATCGTCTTTGTCCCACTCAATGAAATTGCGGTCTTTCATCGCACCATTGTGAATGGGCACGGTTTCATCGAGCCGGTTTTCGGTCAGGATAAACCCGCCAACATGCTGTGACAAATGGCGCGGAAATTTTATCAACTGTTCAGACAGCGATTTCAGCCGGGCGATTTCGGGATTGTCGGGATCAAACCCCGCCTCGACTAGCCGCCGTTCATCGGGGCCACTGCCGAAACTGCCCCATACCGTGCTGACCATGCGGGTTGTGACATCCTCGGTCAGGCCCAAAGCCTTTCCCACTTCGCGCACCGCGCTGCGCGGGCGGTAATGGATGATCGTTCCGGCAATCGCGGCCCGGTGGCGGCCATAGCGCCGATAGATATATTGCATCACCTCCTCACGCCGCTCATGTTCGAAATCAACGTCGATATCGGGCGGCTCTTTTCGGTCGGACGAAATGAAGCGCGAGAATAAAAGCGTGTTTGTAAGCGGATCAACAGACGTCACGCCAAGCAGAAAACACACCGTAGAGTTCGCCGCCGAGCCGCGCCCTTGGCATAAAATCGGCGGCTTTTGATCACGCGCAAATTTGACCAGATCGTGGACCGTGAGGAAATAATATGCGAATTTTTCGGTGCGGATAAACGCAAGCTCGGTTTCAATCGACTTGCGGATTTTCTCCGGAAGCTCCGCCCCGTACCGTTCGTGCGCCGCCGTCCACACCAGATGCGCCAGCCAGTCGTCGGGCGTCCAGCCGCCCGGCACCGGCTCGTGCGGATATTCATATTTCAGCTGCTCAAGGTCGAAATGAATATGTGCAGCAAAGCGTCCGGTTTCCGCCACAGCTTCGGGACAGGCATGGAATAACCCCTCCATGTCATCCGCCGTCTTAATGTACCGCTCGGCATTTGCCTCCAGTGCAAAGCCTGCTTTCTGGATGGTCGTCCCCATGCGGATGCACGTGATAATATCGTGGAGCGGGCGCTGATCGCGGGTCGCGTAAAGCGGATCGTTCGTCGCGAGCAGGGGCACGTCAAAGGCGTTTGCCACCTGTCGATACCATACCAGCTGCCGTTTATCCTTTCCCCTATGATGCGTTGATACGCCCAGCCAAAGCTTGCCCGCATGCACAGGTGCAAGACGGCGCAGCACACTCTCCCAATCCTGCGGCGCGGTCGTCACCAGCTTGAGATGCGATGGCGCCGCTATGGGCTTCGCGCTTTCCTTGAACGAATATACAGGCGGGTTCTTATGTGCCTCCTCCGCGTCCGCGGTCGCATATGGCATGACGATGAGCAGCACATCGTTTAGATGGTCGAGCAAATCGTCGAACTTCAAAATGCAGCTGCCTTTGGTCGCGCGCATATTCCCGACGGTCAGCAACCGTGTAAGATTACCCCAACCTTGCCGCGTGGCGGGGTACGCAATGATGTCCGGCGTGCCGTCCGAAAACACCAGCCGTGATCCTGCCAGAAAGCGGATATTCGGTGCACACGCAGCCTCTTCGGCTTCGGTCAGTTTTTCGGGTTGGCCAGCGTCCCGTTTGGCGGCCAGCAATGCACTACGCGCTTCATCGGGCGCATCGGCCAACGCTTTCCATGCCCGCACAACGCCAGAAACGGTATTGCGATCAGCAATGCCGATGGCGGTCAGCCCGCGCCGGATACCCTCCGCCACATAATCCGCTGGCGGCGATGCGCCGCGCAGGAACGAATAGCTGCTGGTGCAGGCAAGCTCGGCATAGCTCATGCAAAGATGCCGTGGAGATACCAAAGCGGCCGTTCGATTTCATCATAGAGCCCGCGCCGGAACAGCCAAAAACGGCGACCCTCATTGTCCTCAACACGGTAATAATCCCGCGTCAGGCTGCCATTGCCCGGCGCGTACCCGCGCGGGTGTCGCCACCATTCCGGGCTTATGCGTTCAGGGCCCTCCACCCGCGCGACGCGGTGCACGTGCCGCCGCCAGCGAAAGCTGCGTGGCTCGCCTTCTGGAAATCCGGCGGTTACCTCAATCGGCTGCGGGGTTTCGAACAATCGGAAAGGCCGCATCGCCGGTTCGCCGGGTACAGATTTTGGCCAGTCCGCTTTTGAAGCGTCAGATTGCGCGACACGCTCCAACGCTGCGCGTTCGGGGATGTGGCTTTGCCGCGCGTGGAATTGCCGCACACGCTCTGCCCCCAACCGAACGCTGAGCCGGTCGATGAGCGCGGCTGCGGCGGCGCCTGTGTCGATCTTTGTCTCCAGCCCAACCTGAACATTGGCCAACACCTCCGCGAGCGGGACTTCCAACCGGATGAGGTCATAGCCAAAGCCGGGGTCCAACGGGTCGGACAGCGCGTCGATACGCTCTCGTATCAAGCGCATGAGCAGGGCGGCGTCGCGCGTTGGTGTGCCGGTATCCACCGCCAGCCGCGCGACATGGCCATCGCTGCGGAATAGACGTATCTCGAACCGTCGCCCGCCCTGCCCGCGTTCTTGCAACTGAAGGCCTGCGTCCCCCGCCAGCATTTCGATGGTCGCCAACACATCATTGGTGCGCGAAATCGGTTCGGCAAAATTTTGGGCAACATGGATGGTTGGCAGACTACGGCGCGGGGTGATGCGCGGATCTTCCTCTTCCAAAAGGCGCGCGAGCCGCACGACAACTGCCTTGCCGAAACGCGCCGCCAGCGGCTTACGCGGGCGGATAGCCAGATCACCAATGCTTCTTAGGCCAGCCCGGCGAAGTGCCTTGTGCACCTTGTCACCGCCATCAAGCGCCTCCACGGGCACGTCGGAAATGGCACGTGCCGCATATCTTGCCTTGGCCTGCGCGCTGTCGGGGGTGCACCCCAAGGCAATCCGGCACGTGAGGCCATGACGGCTCAGCCGCGCTTGCAGATCCTTCGCCAGTCGCACCTCATCACCAAACACATGTTCGCACCCCGTAATGTCGAGCAACAGCCCGTGCGGCGGATCCAACATGCAGGCGGGCGTATAACGCTCACACCCATCGGCGAGCCAGCCGAGCAAGTTAAGGTCCGCCGCAGGATCATGGTCAAAGACCGCCAGATCGGGCACGCGGGCGCGGGCGTCGGCCAGCGCCATGCCTGCGGTCAGGCCAAGCGCGTGCGCCGCCGGATCACATGCCGCCAACCGCATGGCCCCGCCCTGTTTTTCGACCATGGCAAAAGGCACATCAGGCGCGCTGCCGCGATGCCGGATCAGTCTCTGTGTCGGTAACAATGGCAGAAAGACCGCCAGATAGCGGCGTGTCAAAAAAGCTTCGTGTTGCATGATCCCAAGTCACTCTTGCCGCAAAAGGAGCCGCACCACCGCGATGGCGCAGCAGGCTGATGTCAAAAGTCGGAAGGCCCGGGGCATTTCCCGGCAATGGCGCAGAGGGCGCAGAACATATCCGCCAGCGTGTGCGCGCCGCGCTTGGCATCGGCACCGCATCCCCGCGCACCAGCAGGGCGAGCACCCCTGTCTCCGCCGCGGCCAAGGCAAGCCGCCGGGTCGAGGTCAAATCCACCAACCGGGCATTGCCGTGCGTTTCCAATATGACCGCGCTGGCGGCTTTCGACCGGATGGCATCCGCTGCAGCCCGCAAGGCGTCGCGCAAATCGGCTGTCTGGACCAGCAACATGCGCGCGGGGTCACCGCCCATTGCCGACAGCCCATAAGGGTAGAGACGACCCGATGTCTGGCGTTCCTTGTCCCCCGATATCCAGAAGATACCGGCATCGCTTTCCGGCAGCCGCCATGCCAGCAAAAGCGCAAAGGCCGCAGCTGCATGTGAGTCGGCTTGTGCGCCACCAAAAAATTCATGCAGCCCTGCCTGCGTTATGCCACCGCGCAGCCGTTCGTCGACATAAGGCGCCCCTGTAGGCAGCAATGATTGCGCGGCATCCGGCTGGTGTTGCTTCCACATTCCTTGCACAGATGGAAACGCACCAGCCGATAGAGTCGGCTGTATGTGATTCGGCTTTTTGTTCATGCTTTGTTCCATACTCCATTTTTCATGGATGTGGAGTCAGCTTTTTTGTTCTGAAGTGATTTGGGATGCATGCCGGACGGCAGCCGCGCCTGATCCCGAAAGCGCGGACGAGATGGTTCAGCTATTTTCCAGCCCGGACTATTTGCCCGGGCCAGAAAATTGCGTTCACCAGACTGAACTCATTCCCAATAATAAGGCATGCGTTTGCGTGTGCCGGTGACTTCTTCGTTCAGCGTGGCCGCATCATATAAACGGCCACCGATCATAACCTTGGCGACCTTGTCCGAATTGCGGATATCCGCGCTTGGGTCGGCGTCGAGAACGACGAGGTCGGCAAGCTTGCCCGCGGCGATGGAGCCGACATCCTTGTCATAGCCCAGCGAACGGGCGGACTCGATTGTGCCTGCGGCCAATGCCTCGATTGGCGACATGCCACCGCGCACGAACGACCAGAGTTCCCAATGCGCGGCGATTCCCGCTTCCTGGCCATGCGCACCGATCGCCACCGGCACGCCAAGCTTGGCAAGCTTATGTGCCTCACGCGCGCTGTTGTCGTCGACATAGTCTTCCTCAGGCGCGATTTCGCGGCGTGCATTGTTCGCTGCAAGCTCGGTCGGCGGATAATGCTTGGCCATCAACGGATGACGAAACACATCGGTATGTGCACGCCAATAAGGATCACCGGCTGGGCCACCATAGGTCACGACAAGGGTCGGGGTGTAACCCACCTTCGATTTCGAGAAGAACTGAAGCACGTCGCCGTAGAAAATGTCGAGCGGGACATTATGCTCAACGGTGGTGTTGCCATCGGCAATCAGGTTCATGTCCATGCCGAACAGCGAACCGCCTTCCGCCACCGAACGCATATTTTCCTGAAGCGCGGCGGCAACAACTTGCTGGCGCTGTTCACGGCGCGGCTGGTTGTAGTTTTTGACGCTGTGCGCACCTTGCGCCTTCAACCGCCGGACATGCGCGAGGGCATCATCGAGGCCATTGATTTCGGCATACACATCCGCGGCCTTTGCGCCGTACACAATCTCGCCCGTGGAGAAAGAACGCGGCCCGACAATAAGGCCCGCGCGCTGCATTTCCACCGCAGGGAAAACCGTCGCGGCGCTGCTGGATGGATCATGCCGCGTGGTGATGCCCATGGCGAGGTTGAGCATATTCACCCAGTTTTGCTGCGGCGTCATTTCATCAACGCCATGCGGACCATGGGCGTGGGCATCAACAAGACCCGGAATGATGGTCTTGCCAGTAACATCTACGGTCTTAGCGCCCGCAGGGATCGGGAAGTCTCCCGCCTTGCCGACGGCTTTGATCCGGTCATTTTCCACCAAGACGACGGCATTGTCGATGATCCCGCCATCCTTGTCCGCCATGGTCACGACCCGCGCGCCGGTGAAAGCGACGAGTCCAGTGGGACGGTCCGACTTCACCGTCATCGAAAGCGAAATGCCATCTTTCGGTGCCACAAACTTGACGGGCTTTGCGTCTTTCGCAAGCGGACCATTGGGGTAGAATGTGTTGGTTTGTGCGGTGTAGAGCGTAGGCCCAAGTGCCCAATGCAATGCATCGCCATTGCGGCTCCAATGCATATAATCGGCACCGCCCTTGCTGACCTTCACCACGGGAAGGGCTCTGCCCGACGACGACGCAGTGACTTCCTGCGTGCCCGGCATCAGCGGCATCACAAATGCTTCGTAGTTTTGACGGAAGGCAAAATTGTTCCCGTCTGGTGATACTTCATAAATGGTCGTCAGCTCACCGCTGGCATGATTGCGCTTGGCTTCACCGTTCAGATCGACACTGACGAGCAGGCGTTTGTTGGCACCGGACTCGGTATAGAAAATCCGGTCGTTGCTGGCGGCGAAATGCGGTGTGGTTCCGCTTTCGGTAACGCGAACAGCATTGCCGCCTGTCGCGGCGATGCGGTAAATTCCAGGCTGATCAGAACGCAAGGGCGAGGTTAGGCCGCCGCCTTCCTGCTTTTCAAACACGATCGTCTTGCCGTCTGGCGAAAAGCGCGGGCGCGCATAATGGCCAGATTGCGCCGTCACGTTTTTCGCCCTGCCACCCGCAGCGCCCACGACCTGAATGTGGCCAAGGCCCTTATCGGTCCAGTGCACAAAGGCGATGGTCTTCCCATCGCGCGACCATGTGGGATATGCCTCCATCGCGGTGTCAGATGTGGTCAGGCGCTTGGCCACCCCGCCTGCCGCAGGCTTAACCCACAACTTGCCCATGGTTTCAAACAAAACGGTCCGGCCATCGGGCGAGGTAACCACGCCGCGCGGCATATGCGTCTGGAACTCGGCAGGCGCCACTTCAATCGCCGGGCGCGGCGGATCGATGACATCACGTGTGTCGGAAATGCGGAATGGAATTTCGCTCGATGCGCCGCTCGGCCAATCGACCTTGCGCATCTTGCCACCAGCCCAGAAGTAAATGGTCTTGCTGTCGGGTGACCAATCCATGTTCGGATAGACGCCGGTGACGGCCCATGTTTCCTGCACATCTTGGTCGAGCGCATCGTAAATCTTGCGCTCTTCGCCGGTTTCCAAATCTTTCACATAGAGTTTTGACTGGGTGCGTTCGCGGCGGACGAAGGCGATCTTCTTGCCATCGGGTGAGGGCGTTGGACGCACCGAACCACCGACACCGGACACAGCGGTTTCGGTTTTGCCGGTTTCGATCTCATAGCTTTCAATGTCGAAAAGCTGACCGTTGGAATCCTGCGCATATTGGAAAATTGGTCCGGGCGTGATGTTGCGCGTGTAATAGATATGCTTGCCATCGGGGGCGAAGATGGGTTCACCCAATTCCTTCTGATGTTGCTCATTGGGCTTCTTGACCAGCTGAACCCCTGCGCCGCCCGACACATGGTAAAGCCAGACTTCGCCAGTACCCAGCGAACGGCCCGTGGTGAAATGCTTCTTGGCGGCGATGAAGCGGCCATCGGGGCTCCAGCTTGGTTGGTTGAGCAAGCGGAAATCCTCTTTGCTCATCTGCCGTTTGTCGGAACCGTCGCGGTTCATGATCCAGATATTGTCGCCGCCGCCCCGGTCGGAGGTAAAGGCAATGCGCGTTCCATCGGGGGAAAAGCGCGGCTGGGTTTCGAAGGGCAAGCCTTCGGCAATGCGGGTCGGCGTGCCGCCGGTGACGGGCATGGTGTAGATGTCACCCAGCAGATCGAACGCGATGGTCCGGCCATCGGGGCTGACGTCAAGGTTCATCCACGAACCCTCGTCGGTGTCGATCGCGATCTGGCGGACGGTCAGGCCGGGGGGCGCCGCGACATCCCATTTGGGCGCTTTC
>JBILBJ010000081.1:0-7787 GCA_044353705.1 Sphingorhabdus sp.
GGATCAGTGAAGTTATTCAGCTGAAGAACCTTGGTTGCGATCAAACGCGTCGTGAAACGATCACCATTGTCAAAAGTCTTACGGTAAGCGAGGTCAAAGTCGATACCCTTGGTACGTTGCGCAGCGAAGTTAACGCCGCCCGAAATAACCGCAGGCTCAACGAAAAGACCACTTGTCGGATCACGCTGCACAGTGGCGCAGAACGGGTTGTTGATACCCGAAGCGTTGGTGTAGCAAAGGTTGATGATTGTTTGCGCGCTCAACGCGGCAATCAAGTCTTCAACCTTGATCTTGTAATAGTCGACAGTCAGGCTGAGGCCTGGAATGAAGCTTGGTTCAACAACAACGCCAAGCGTCAAGCTCTTGCCCTTTTCTTCGATCAGAGTGGGGTTACCACCCGAAAGGAAGCCGGTCGAAGCTGTACGCGCGGTGCAGTTGATGAATGGTGCGCCCAAAGCAACCGGGAATGCGGTGGTTGCGCAAGCTGCGACCAATGCCGCGTTGGCAGTGGCTGGAACGCCAGCGGCCAAGCAGTTAGCTGCAGTTGTGCTTCTTGGCGAAACCAGATCGCATGGGTCCCCGATGAACGCAAAGTTTTCGGAAGCGGTCGAGAACAAGTCGCCCTGCGTTGGTGCACGAACCGACGTTGCATATGCAGCGCGGAAACGAACATCTTCGATTGGCGCATATATACCCTGAACGTTGTACGCATAAACCGTACCCGTCGAAGTGTTATAGTCGGATACGCGACCTGCGAAGTTTAGCGACAGTTCCCTTGCGAAGGGCATATCCTTCAACAATGGAACCTGAACTTCGCCGTAAGCTTCCCTGACGGCAAATGCTGGTGGACGGAAGTCCTGCAATGCGTTGAGGAAGGTTGCGCCGCTTGATGTCAGTTCATCATAATCGATGCTTGCCTTTTCCTGACGGTATTCAGCACCAAAAGCGAACGCAACTGGACCGCCTGGCAGTTCAAACACCTGCGACAGATCACCACCAACAAATGCCGATGCAACGAACTGACTTGCAAACTCGTCTGTACGGCCCTCGGTGTTGATGAAGTCGAGTGCACGCGGATCTGCACGCCCCTGACCGAATACGTTAACCGGTACACAGGCTGCGTTTACGTTCGATTCCGAATTCACACGACAGATAACCTTTTGGCCAGCCGCATTGGTTACGAAGTTCGTTCCGGTAAAGGTTGATGGAGCAACAACAGCATCAGCGGCAAGGTTAAAGCCGTCATATCCCGAACCATCCTGCTTAAAAATGACAAGGTTATTCGTGTTGAAGCCAACAGCCTTAAATCGGCCGTAGTTCACTGCGAGTTCGTAGTTCCAATCTTCGTTGAACGTTCCTTCAACGCCACCAACTGCACGATAGGTCTCGCGTGTACCTTCAAAACGACGACCACCCAGGTCGATGTTGAAGCGGTTCAGACCGAATGTGCCGGTTGCCACGTTCGAGCAAAGGCCATTCTGTTGAAGTATGGTCAGGTTCTGGGCGGACAGGAAGCCGTTGTTGCAACGGAATGCTGGGCCACCAAGTGTCTGCGGCACGCCGGAGAAGAAGCTTGGCTGACCTTCGCCCGATACTTCGGTGCGGACATACTTAGCTTCGATGAAGGGCTTGAAGGCATCGGATACATCATAATGCGCCAGGATGTTAGCCGCATAACGGTCAACAGCGGCTTGAAGGCTACCGGTGTTGCGCAGCGTCGAACCAAAGCCGCCCTGCTGGTTACCGGTTGAACCGGCGCTAATAAAGTTTGCTGTCGGCGTATCAATAAACAGATCTCCTACGTCGTTAAAGCGAAGGTAGCGTCCACCACCCAAACTGCCGACCGTGCCTGCATCTGAAATCGTAGCATTGCGAATACCACACAAAAACGTAGTGTCTGGAATTCCGTCAGTCGCGCTGAAGCCAACTTCACCACCCGCAGCACCCTGAAGGTCTGTTTGCTGGAACTGGCAACGGCCGCTCGCCGCGCCGCTCAATGCATCGCGCTGGTTGAAGTACAATGGCTGTTGGCGGGTATATTCTGCCGAAACAGCAACGTTGCCGCGGCCGTCTGCGAAGTTTTGTCCAGCAAGTGCGCTTACGAAATATGTTCCACGGTCACCGCGCGACGAAAGGCCCCCCTGTGCACGCACAGCCACGCCGTCATAGTCGCGCTTCATGATGAAGTTGACAACGCCGGCAACAGCATCCGAACCATAAATGGCCGAGTTACCGCCAGTAACGATGTCGATACGCTCAACCAAATCGGTTGGGACGGTGTTGACGTCAAAACCGTTGTCGCCTGGTGTCGAAGTAACGTGACGACGGCCATTCACCAGAACCAGCGTGCGGTCCGTACCAAGGCCACGAAGGTCGAGAAGGCTGAGCCCCGCGGTTCCGATGAAACGGCTCGAGTTACCCGAGCTGAATGTCGAACGCAGCGAAGGAAGATCGTTCAACGCGTCACCGAGCGAAAGCTCGCCCGTACCGGTAAGGTCTTCAACCGTAACCGATGTCAATGGAACCGCAGATTGAACCGTTGGACGCGCAATGCGCGAGCCGGTCACCAAAATCGGTTGGCCAATGCCTTCCTCTTCGACTTCTTCCTCGGCTTCTTCTACCTGCGCGTTGGCTTCATCAGCTTGCGCATCCTGTGCAAAAGATGGAATGGCACTAAACAGCGCGAGGCTGATAGCAGACCCTGCAACCAATAAACGTGACTTCTTCATCAAAAAGCTCCCCGGCTTGTCTATTCATTTTCGATTAATGTTCGGGTAAAGCGCAGACGGTTGACATGTGCAATAGCTCCCGCAGAAAAAAAACACTTTTTGCAATTTTGTTGCTGTCAGGCCACATAGGGCAAACCGCTGTAGCGGATAGGTTTAGACAACAAAATGTCAGAGTGGGGCAGGCAATTTCCTCTGCCATGCAATCCCGGAAGGCCCTGAACCGAGGACAATTTTCGGTGCACGGCGCGCCGATGTTGCAGTGCACCACAGCTTGGTGCTATCGGGCTTTTATCATCCGTGAAAGGAATATGAATGGCACGTGCAGCCAGCAGAAATGGTGATGGGCCCATCATCATCAAAAAATACGCGAACCGGCGGCTCTACAACACGCATTCGTCCAAATATATTACGTTGGACTTCCTGGCGGACCTGACTCGTAAGGACATCGACTTCAAGGTTGTTGATGCCAAAACCAACGATGACATCACCCATGGTGTGCTGACACAAATCATCATGGAAGAAGAAAACAGCGGCCAACAAATGTTGCCTGTCGGGTTCCTGAAACAATTGATCGCCATGTATGGTGACTCCATGCAGGGCATGGTTCCGCAGTTTCTCGAAAGCTCAATGGACAATTTCCGCAAGAACCAAAAGCAGGTGCAGGATGTTATTGAAACCGCAATAACCTCAGGCCCATTTGGGCATATTGCAAAGCAGAATATCGAATTCTTGCGCTCGGCGCGCGAGGCGTTGATCCCCAATCTTGGCGGCTTGGCAGGTGCCAAGGCAGCCGAGACGGAGACGATTGCAGACCTCAAGCGGCAGATTGCGGATTTGCAGGCGAAGCTCGATAAAATAGCCGCAGAATAATTCCGCGGTCATATTCACTACAAAGTAACGGGTAAGATTTTGATAAAACATGCTTTAAGCGTCACGCGCGCTCAAAATTTCGCGGGCTGGTATCAGGAAGTTATTTCGGAGGCCGACCTCGCAGAAGAATCGGGTGTCCGCGGATGCATGGTTATCCGGCCATGGGGCTATGGTATGTGGGAACGCATCCAAAAGCTGATGGATGCGGAAATCAAAGCTGCGGGCGTGGAAAACTGCTATTTCCCGCTGTTCATTCCCTTGTCATTTTTTGAAAAAGAGGCCGACCATGTGGAGGGCTTTGCGAAGGAAATGGCCGTTGTCACGCACCACCGCTTGATTGGTGATGGCAAAGGCAAGTTGATCCCGGATCCGGACTCCAAGTTGGAAGAGCCGCTGGTTGTGCGTCCGACGTCGGAAACGGTGATTGGCGCGGCGATGAGCCGTTGGGTGCAAAGCTGGCGTGATTTGCCGTTGATGGTCAATCAATGGGCCAATGTTGTGCGCTGGGAAATGCGCACGCGTATGTTTCTGCGTACCAGTGAGTTTCTATGGCAGGAAGGGCACACCGCCCACGCCGATCGCGCAGATGCGATGCAGGAAACCATGCGCGCGCTGGAAATGTATCGCGCCTTCCACGAAGGCCCGCTGGCCATGCCGGTTGTGGCCGGCGAAAAACCAGAGAATGAACGCTTTCCGGGCGCTGTTGCAACATATAGCATCGAAGCGATGATGCAGGATGGCAAAGCGCTGCAGGCTGGTACATCGCATTATCTGGGCACGGGTTTCGCCGAAGCATCGGGCATCAAATATCAGGATAAGGACGGCAGCCAGCAATTTGCGCACACCACCAGCTGGGGTGTTTCAACGCGGATGATTGGCGGCGTTATCATGACGCATGGCGACGATGACGGGCTTCGCTGTCCGCCGCAAATCGCCCCACACCAAATCGTGATTGTGCCGATGTTGCGGGACAATGACGAAGACGAGGCAGTTTTGGAATATTGCCGTAGCCTGCGCCTCGAATTGCTCGCGCTGAGTCAATTTGGCGAACCATTGCGCGTATTGCTGGACACCAAGGCGGCGAAAGCATCGAACAAGCGTTGGTCTTGGGTTAAAAAGGGCGCGCCAATTATCGTTGAAGTCGGCCCACGCGATGTCGGCGAAGGCAAAGCCGCTGTTTTGCGCCGTGATCGCCTGTACAAGGACGACGGCAAGCTTGCGACTGCATTCACCCCGCGCGGCGAGTTTGTGGCCGCCGCAGCTAACTTGCTTGAGGACATTCAGTCGACCCTATACGCCGAAGCAAAAGAACGGCTTGATGCCAACATCCGCCGTGACGTCACCGACCTTGCCGCGCATTTTGCAGGTGACGAGGCGAGGTTTGCTGGCTGGGTCGAGGTTCAGTGGGCACGCCCAACCGGCGCTGCACTCGATAAAATCGTTGAGCAATTAAAGGCACTCAAGCTGACCATGCGGAACAGTCCAATTGATGCGGCTGCGGTCGACAGCGCATGCTTTTTTACCGGCGAACCCGCCGTGGAACGGATACTTATTGGCCGGACATATTAAGGAATGACCAAAAACACCCATTTTGAAGGTCTTCCATCCCGCGAACAGATACTCGCCTTTATCCAATCGTCTAACGACCCTGCAGGAAAGCGAGAGATTGCGCGGGAATTCGGCTTGCGCGGGCATGAAAAAATCGCGCTGAAGGCGTTGTTGAAAGACATGACCGACGAAGGCCTAATCGACATGGCGCCGGGCCGTGCCTTTCACAAAATGGGTGGCGTGCCAAAAGTCACGGTGCTGAAAATCGTTGCGATTGACGGCAATCAACCTGTGGCCATTCCGGAGCATTGGGAAGCCGAAGGCATTCCGGCGCCCAAAATCCGGGTGATTGAGACCAAAGGCAAGCGCAACGGTGCGTTGGGCATTGGCGACCGCATTTTGGCGCGGACCGAAGAACGCGGCAATGGCTGGGCTGCGCATGTCATGAAGAAGCTCGCCAAGGGCAGCGAGCAGATATTGGGTGTTGTTGAGGGCGGCGAAAATGGCCGTTTCTGGCTGAAATCCGTCGATAAGAAATCACGTTTCGACACGCAGGTCGGTGATGTTGGCGACGCAAAGGCTGGCGAGCTGGTTCTTGCGGAACTCACCGGAAACGCGCACAAAAAATCGGCGCGGGTAACGCAGGTTCTGGGCGATCCATTTGCGCCGAAAAGCTTCAGCCTCATCGCCATTCATAAATTCGGCATTCCTTTTGAGATGCCTGAAACCGTGGAGCGCGAAGCGGAGCGTGTACGCGAACTGCCGGTCACCGACGACCACCGCGAAAATCTGCGCCATCTGCCCATTATTGCTATCGACCCCCGCGATGCGCGTGATTTCGATGATGCGATTTGGGCAACGCCAAATGCCGACACCGGCGGTTTTGATGCCATCGTCGCGATTGCCGACGTCAGCTATTATGTCCGTCCGGGCAGCGCGCTTGATCATGAGGCGTCGAAGCGCGGGAACAGCGTCTATTTCCCGGACTTGGTCGTGCCCATGTTGCCGCACGCATTGTCATCGGACAAATGCTCGTTGCGGGCAGGGGAAGACCGTGCAGTTCTGGCCTGTCACCTTGCCATTGGCAAGACAGGCCAAGTGACGTCATGGCGGTTTACGCGCGCTGTGGCGCGGATAGCAGCCAATATTCCCTATCCCGACGCGCAAGCCGCGATTGACGGGACGATGGAAAACCCGTTGCTGGAAAGCGCGCTAAAGCCATTATGGGCATGTTGGCGTTTGCTGTCGAAAGCACGTGCCAAACGTGCGCCGTTGGAATTGAACTTGCCTGAAAAGCGCATCACGCTGGATGAACAAGGCCGCGTAACGGGCGTTGCCGAACGTGAACAGCTTGAAGCGCATCGCTTGGTCGAAGATTTCATGATCGCTGCCAATGTCGCTGCCGCCAAAGCGTTAGAGGCGAAGAAATCATCGCTCATTTACCGCGCCCATGAACCGCCAAGCCGCGAAAAGCTGGTCGCGTTGAAGGAATATCTCAAAACCTTCGACATTGATTTTGCGCTGGGGCAGGTGGTTAAGCCGGAAACCTTCAACGCGATTTTGGCAAAGGTCATCGACGAAGAAGTCCGCCCGCAAATTATGGAAGCGGTCCTCCGCAGCCAGACTCAGGCCTATTATGGCCCGACCAATGTCGGACATTTCGGCCTGTCCTTGGGCAGCTATGCGCATTTTACCTCTCCCATTCGCCGTTATGCCGACCTTATCGTGCATCGCGCTCTGGTCAGTGCCTATGGGCTGGAAATGCCCAAGCCGAAGATCAAGGATGTCGAGCCAATTACCGGTTTAACCGAGGCAGCGATTGCAAGATTGCCCGCGACCGCCGAAGCGATTAGCCGCACCGAACGTCGCGCGATGGAAGCAGAGCGCGAGACCACAGATCGCTATATCGCGGCATATCTTTCGGCGCAGGTCGGGCAAGTGGTTCAGGCACGCATCACTGGCGTGCAGAATTTCGGCTTTTTCGCGACAGTTGAGGGTGTTGGCGGCGACGGCTTAGTTCCTGTCTCAACACTTGGGAAAGACTATTTCCATTATGATGAGGCGAGCCAAGTGCTCATCGGCGAAAAAACGCGGCAGGAATATCGCCCGGGCATGCGTCTGGAACTCCGCTTGGCAGAGGCCAACCCTATTTCGGGATCACTTCGCTTCGAATTGCCCGAGGGCGGCAGTTATGCGCCGGACCGGTTCAAACATAAGGGTAAGCCAAAGGCCGGTAAATATGACGCAGGCAAACGCGGCCGCCCCGGAAACATTCGGCATCAGGGCAAGCGGCGCTAGCTCAACTCATCCAGTTGCGCATCGCTCAGCGACCCGGGGATAACCATAACCGGGCAGGGCAGTGTCCCCGCATTAATACCGGTAAAGTGCGCAATAAGTGGCCCGGGCGCGCCTTGGGCTGCGGCACCGAGCACAAGCGCGGCGATGCCGGGATGTTCCTCAAGCATGACCTTGACGACGTCAATGGCTTCGCCGGGCTTCACGGTAATCGCTGGACGAACACCCATTTCGTCAAAAATGGATCCCGCGGCGGCGGTCACAAGCTGCTCAGCGCGGTCGCGGGCTTCTTCCTCCATCGTCGCTTGCACACCGCCCCAGGCGACAAAATCAGCCTGTTCAACG
>JBILBJ010000082.1:0-7765 GCA_044353705.1 Sphingorhabdus sp.
CACGTTAGCGAAATGCGCAACGAGCGTGTTGAGAAGGTTACTGACGTCGTCAGCGAAGGCATGGACGTTAAGGTCAAGGTTCTTGAAATCGATCCACGTGGCAAGGTTCGCCTTTCCATGCGCGTCGTCGATCAGGAAACTGGTGAAGAGCTGGAAGATACACGCCCGCCACGTGAAAAGAGCGAGCGCAGCGACCGTGGTCCCCGTCGTGAAGGCGGCGGTGGCGGACGCGGCGAAGGCCGTGGCGATCGCGGTCCGCGTCGTGATGGCGGTGGTCGTGGTGAAGGCCGCGGCGACCGTGGCCCGCGCCAAGAGCGTTCAGAAGGCGGAAACAATGGCGGGGGCGATCCCGACCATGTTCCAGCTTTCCTGAAGGACTAAACCTTCGCGGAACACAGAACATCCTGCAAAAGGATTGGAGAGGAAAAGGGGTCGCTTTGGTGGCCCCTTTTTCGTTGTGGGCATGGGGCGCCGCCAATGGCAAGGCCTGTGGTCGCTGGGGCCGCCTCGGCTTCAGTTCATGCCCGATGCAGCATCTCGCACTAACATGCGCAAAACCCTTGGCGACGGCCCCAAGAGTATCTAAGGACAATCCCATGAACAGAAAAATCCTTGTTTCCGCTGGCTTGCTGGCTTCGGTTTCCATGCTTTCGGGTTGCGCTATGCTCGGCCTTGGCGGCGGTGGCGCAAAGCCGGGTAGCAACACCCGTTATGTCGCGCGTGACGTCAACACGTTGTATACGGCGGCAAAGGACAAGCTGGATAACAAGCAATATGAAGTTGCTGCAGCCTTGTTTGACGAAGTTGAACGGCAGCATCCTTATTCGCCATGGGCCCGCCGTGCGCAGCTGATGAGCGCATTTAGCTATTACATGGCGCAGAAATACAACGAATCGATTCAATCGTCGCGCCGGTTTCTGTCGATCCATCCGGGTAACAAAGATGCGGCTTATGCCTATTATCTGATCGCCTTGTCCTATTACGAACAAATGAGCGACGTGACCCACGATCAGAAGATTTCGGAGCAGGCATTGGCGGCATTGGGTGAAGTGCAGCGTCGCTATCCCAATTCGCGTTATTCCGCGGACGCCACGTTGAAAATCGATCTTGTACGCGACCATTTGGCGGGCAAGGAAATGGAAATTGGCCGTTTCTATCAACGTCGTGCCTTGTGGCTCGCATCCTCTTTGCGTTTCCGCGAAGTCGTCGACAAGTTTGATACGACAACGCATACGCCAGAGGCGTTGTACCGCCTGACCGAAAGCTATTTGGCGATGGGCGTGCCGGAAGAGGCGAAGAAAGCTGCGGCTGTGCTGGGTGCCAATTACCCAGGTAGCATATGGTATCAGCGCGCCTATGACCTGATGCAGAAGAACGCGCCCGCCGCGTAATGACATGCTAACGGGGCTGTCGATCCGCGATGTGGTGCTGATCGAGGCGCTGGACCTTGAATTCGCAAACGGCCTTGGCGTTTTAACCGGGGAGACGGGCGCTGGTAAGTCTATCTTGCTGGACGCTCTGGGCCTTGCGCTGGGGGCGCGCGCCGATAGCGGCCTGGTGCGTGCAGGCGCTGATAAGGCGCAAGTAACCGCAAGCTTTGATGCACCAGCCAATGTGGTCGCCTTGCTTGGCGACAATGATATTGAAATCGACGTTGGCGAACCGCTGCTGATCCGCCGTTCGGTTAAGGCCGATGGCGGCAGTAAGGCGTTCATAAATGATCAGCCATGCTCTGCCGCTTTGCTGCGCGATGTCGGTGCGTCTTTGGTTGAAATACATGGGCAGCATGATGACCGGGGGTTGCTGAACCCGCGCGGACATCGGGCGCTGCTTGATGCCTTTGGCCGATGCGACACCGCAACGGTCGCGGCCAATTTTACGTCATGGCATGAGGCGAAAGTGCGCCTTGATATCGCACGCGAAGCATTAGAAAATGCCGCGCGCGACCAAGAGTGGCTTGAGCACGCCGTCGCGGAACTTGCTGCCTTTAATCCGCAGCCGGGCGAGGAAGAGGAACTCGCTGGCGAGCGGTCGGACATGCAAAAGGGCGAACGCATCGCCGAAGATTTGAAGGCGGTACTTGAAAGCTTTGATGGCCCCAAAAGCGGCCTTGCGCTTATCCGGTCTGCGGCACGCAAGCTTGACCGCTTGGCTGATGCCCATCCGTTGCTGGCAGAAGCATTAACGTCGCTTGACCGTGCCGTGATCGAAGCAAGCGAAGCCGAGGACAAATTGACCGCGGCTGCGCGGGCGATTGAATATGAACCGGCGCGTCTCGATGAAATTGAGGAACGCCTGTTCGAATTGCGCGCGCTGGCCCGCAAGCACAATGTCGCGCCGGACGGCATCATCGCCCTGCAGGAGCGTCTGATGGCGCAGCTTCAGTCGATTGAGGCGGGTGGCGAGGGGCTCGCTTTGTTAGAGGCTGAGGTCGCTGCAAAGCACGCGGCCTATGTCACGTCCGCCACGGCATTGTCGGAAACGCGACGTGTTTCGGCAGCGAAGCTGGATGCCGCCGTTAAGGTGGAATTGGCGCCGTTAAAGCTGGATGCCGCGCAGTTCCAAACATCTGTCGAGCAGCTTCCCGAAGACCGCTGGGCCGCGTCGGGCATGGACCGCGTCGAGTTTTTGATTTCGACCAACCCCGGCGCGCCATTCGCGCCGCTGGCCAAAATCGCATCAGGCGGCGAACTGTCCCGCTTCATCCTCGCGCTGAAAGTCGCGTTGGCGGAAGAGGGCGGGGCAGCGACGATCATTTTTGATGAAATCGACCGTGGTGTCGGCGGCGCGGTGGCGGCTGCCATTGGCGAACGGCTTGCGCGCTTGGCCCAACATACGCAGTTGCTGGCGGTAACGCACAGTCCGCAGGTCGCGGCCAAAGGCAAAGCGCATTACTTCATCGCCAAATCCAGCCAAGGAACGGTGACGCGCACGGGCGTGGTCTTGCTGGATAATGAAGCGCGCAGCCAAGAAATCGCCCGTATGCTTTCGGGCGCAGAAGTAACGGATGAAGCGCGCGCGCAAGCAAAACGCCTTTTGGAGGTTGTGTGAAGAAAATAGGTTTGATTTTTGCGTTGCTGCTGACTGGCTGCACGACCACGGAAACAGCAGCACTGCCAGCCGACGGATTTTTTCGTGAACTTTCCTCCCTGTGCGGCAAGTCATTTGAAGGCAAATTGGCGGCGGGCGATGAAAGCGACGCCAGCTTTAATTCGGCCAAGATGCGCGCGCATGTCCGCGAATGTTCATCGCGCGAAGTTCGGATCGCATTTGATGTTGGCGAAGATAAATCGCGCACATGGATTATTAGCAAGACAGACACTGGCCTGCGTCTGAAGCATCGCCATATGTTAAAAGATGGCACCGAAGACCCTGTATCCCAATATGGCGGCGATACCGTGACGTCAGGCAGCGTCATGCGGCAAGAATTCCCTGCGGATGGCTTTTCCAAAGACATGTTCACCAAAGAAGGGCGAACTGTATCAAATGCCAATATCTGGGCGTTTGAAGTCACACCACGACAAGTCCTGACATATGAACTGGCAAGGCCGGGGCGGTTGTTCCGGGTATCATTTGATCTGACAAAGCCGGTTTCTGGAGCCGGTGAGTGACAGAAGCAGACGCTGCCAATGAGCTGATGCGGTTGGCGAAACAGATTGCCTATCATAACCGGCGCTACCATGCCGAAGACACGCCTGAAATCTCGGACGCGGAATATGATGCGTTGGCACGGCGCAATAATGAGCTTGAGGCCGCTTTTCCGCATCTCGTGCGCGCCGACAGCCCCAATAACTTGGTTGGTGCGGCTGTAGACGGTTCGGGCCTGAAGAAAATCACGCATGCCAAGCGTATGATGAGCCTCGACAATGCGTTTGAGGCGCAAGATGTGCACGATTTCGTGGCGCGGGTCCGGCGCTTTCTAAACCTCGCCCCCGATGCGGATGTTGCGTTGACGGCGGAGGACAAGATTGACGGGCTCTCGCTTTCCTTGCGGTACGAAAACGGCCATTTGATTCAGGCCGCAACACGCGGCGATGGCAGTGTGGGTGAGGATGTGACCGCCAATGTCGCCTATATTTCCGACATCCCGCAGCAGTTGACCGGCGATGTGCCCGACATCTTCGAGATACGCGGCGAGGTCTATATGGCCAAGTCTGACTTTGCGGCGATAAACGAAGCGCAAAAGGCGAAGGATGGGAAGCTGTTCGCCAACCCGCGCAATGCGGCGGCGGGATCGTTGCGGCAAAAAGATGCCAAGGTTACCGCGTCGCGGCCGCTGCGCTTTTTTGCGCATGGATGGGGCGAGGTCAGTGGCCTGCCCGCCGAGACACAGAGCGACGTGATGGCGGCCGTCGCGGCGTGGGGTGTGCCGGTGTCGCCATTGCTCGTCCGCGTTGCGCATAGCGGTGATGCGCTGGCCCATTATGCGGGCATCGAACGTCAGCGTGCTGACTTGGCCTATGATATTGACGGCGTCGTCTACAAGGTTGATCGGTTGGATTGGCAGGAACGGCTTGGCTTCGTCGCAAAATCCCCGCGCTGGGCGATTGCGCACAAATTTCCTGCCGAACAGGCCGAAACAACGCTTGAGCTTATCGACATTCAAGTGGGCCGGACCGGGAAGTTGACGCCCGTGGGTCGCCTGACCCCAGTGACGGTGGGCGGCGTCGTTGTGTCCAACGTGACTCTGCATAACCGCGATGAAATCGCCCGATTGGGTGTGCGCCCGGGCGACCGTATCGTTGTGCAAAGGGCAGGGGACGTTATTCCCCAGATCGTCGAAAACCTGACACGCGATGCAGAACGCGCGCCTTATCTGTTTCCGGCACAATGCCCCGAATGCGGCTCGGAAGCCGTCGCCGAGGAAGGCGAAGTTGACGTGCGTTGCACGGGCGGACTGATTTGTCCGGCCCAACGCGTCCAGCGGCTGATTCACTTTGTCAGCCGAGGTGCGCTGGATATTGAGGGGCTGGGCGAAAAAACGATTCAAGAGTTTTTCGATCTAGGTTGGCTCGAAAGTCCCGCAGATATTTTTAGGCTCCGGTCGCGGCGTGCCGATATTTTATCGCGCGATGGATGGCAGGATAAGTCTGTGGATAACCTGTTGGCAGCTATTGAGGCGAAGCGCGCGCCCGATGGCGCTAAGTTGCTCTTTGGGCTCGGCATTCGCCATATCGGCGCAGTCACTGCGCGCGATTTGTTTAAGGCTTTTGGAACTGTGCAAGAGGTCGGGAACGTCGGGCTGCGGTTGGCGCAGGGTGATGAAGCGGCTGTTGCGGACGTCACCGCGATTGACGGCGTTGGCGGGGCAGTTGCCGAGGCACTTGGCGATTTTTTCCACGAACCGCACAATAGGTCGGTGTGGAATGATCTTTTGAACGAAATCACGCCGCCTGCTTATGTGTCAAACGTCCGCGAAAGTGCGTGGACGGGTAAAACGATTGTATTCACCGGAAAGCTTGAAACCATGAGCCGGGATGAGGCGAAGGCGCAAGCGGAAGCACTTGGCGCAAAATCTGCTGGATCGGTGAGTGCAAAGACCGACTTGGTCGTGGCGGGTCCCGGAGCAGGATCGAAGCTGAAACAGGCCACGGCACTTGGCATTTCAGTCATTGATGAGGCCGAATGGGCCCGCATCGTGGCGGAGGCTTAACGGGGACTAGCGAGGTCTTGGGGCGGGATGAGGTCGCTGCCAACGCGGTTGATGCAAAACGGTTTCAAGTGTAACTAATTCCCATGGATAGCTCGAGCCATGTTTATGACGCGCCACCTGCCGGCGCAAATGCCGATTGGACCGTGCCCCAGAATTGGGACGCCTTTGATGCTGATGCGCATGCGATGTGGGACCGGCTTTTTGCGCGCCAAACGGCGATGCTACCGGGCCGCGCGGCTGATGCATTTCTGCGCGGGATCGATGTTCTGAAGCTAACGCGCCCCGGGATTCCGGATTATCGCGAATTGAACGCGCGATTGATGGCGGCGACCGGTTGGCAAATCGTTGCCGTGCCGGGCTTGGTTCCCGACGACGTGTTTTTTGACCATCTCGCCAATCGCCGTTTCCCCGCAGGCAATTTTATCCGGACGCCGGAGCAGCTGGATTATCTGCAAGAGCCTGACATTTTCCATGATGTGTTCGGCCATGTGCCCATGTTGGCGGACCCGGTATTTGCCGATTATATGGTGGCTTATGGCAAGGGCGGGTTGCGCTCGCTTGGCTTTGGCGCGCTTGACCATCTCGCGCGTCTATATTGGTATACGGTGGAGTTCGGCCTTATTCAGCAGGCCGATGGTTTGCGGATTTACGGCGCTGGGATCGTCTCAAGCTATGCAGAGAGCATTTTCGCACTGGAGGACCCAAGTTCCAACCGGATCGGGTTCGACTTGCTGCGCGTCATGCGCAGCCATTACCGCATTGATGATTTTCAGCAGAACTATTTTGTGGTCTCCAGCATGGAACAGTTGCTTAAGGTGACCGTCGAGACCGATTTCGCGCCATTGTACGCGCGGCTCGAATCCTTGCCCGACATATTGGTTGGCGAAATCATTGCCGAAGATGCGCTCATCACCAAGGGTACGCAGGCATATGTTAAGGGCGCTGGTCGCTACCAAGTTCCAAAATCACCCGGCGGTTGACTGGTGCGGCCTGATGGGCGCAGCAGGCGTTTCCAGCCATAGCTCCGGCGCTTGACGAGCCACAGGCATGGCCAATCGCCCATATCCTTGCGTTTTTGCAGTCGAAAGCCGTGCAGGCGATATGCGCGTGTGACCGCTTCTGCCTGCGTATTCAGCAAGCCAGCCAAGATGAGTGAACCACCTTCGCGCAATATGGCCGATAGCGACGGCGCAAGCTCGATTAACGGGCCCGCCAAAATATTGGCGATCACCAAGTCATAAGGTGCGCGGGCGGTTATGAGGTCGTGCGCTGTCCCCGCGGCAACACATAGCGCCAGCTGGCCCTGTGCAACGCCGCAAGGGACATTGTTGACCACGGCATTGGCCGCGGTGACATCAATGCTGACTGGGTCGATATCCGATGCCGTCAAATATGCTTTCGGCCACAACACATGGGCGGCAAAAGCCAGCAGGCCAGTGCCGGTCCCGATGTCGGCAATCAGGTCAAACCGTTTGCCGGCACGTTTCATTCTGTCGAGCATATCAAGGCAGCCGCTGGTCGTTTCATGTCCGCCCGTACCAAAAGCGCGGCTAGCCTCGATTTGGAATGGCGTTGCGCCATATGGCACTGTGCCTTTGTTGGCCATTGTATGGACATAGAAGCGCCCGGCATGCACCGGCTGAAGCCCTTGCTGGCTCATGACGACCCAGTCGGCATCGGGAAGTTTTTCAACCACCGCCTTTGCGTCTGCGGCACTGGGAAGACGGATTTGGATGGCGGAAATCACCTGCGCGTTTGGCTTCTCATTAAAATAAGCCTCAAGCCGCCATTTGTCGTCGTTGAAGGCTTCGACTTCGTCCGCGACGATTGTCGGCATGGGTTCCAATGCCGCAAACCACTCGTCGTCATGGTGCAGCGCTTCCGCTTCATTGCGGGTGCAGGGCAGGGTCACCTTCCAGTTCATTGTGCGGCTTCTTTTGCTAACCGGGCGTCAAGCCGCTCCATCGCTGCTTTCGCATAATTTGCACAGCCTGCAGGGTCGGCCAGCGGTTCCTTGCCCGAAACGCGCTCAAAGAAACGTGATTGCGCGGGGTGTGGGGCAATCAGGACGTCGCATGGCTTTAGTTCAGCAACGCGCTTCATGGTCGCCCT
>JBILBJ010000083.1:0-7754 GCA_044353705.1 Sphingorhabdus sp.
CGGTTTTTGCGGAAACCGTTTCGGATAACAGCTGCTGCATCAGCCGGGCCGGCTTGTCGGCCCAAAACGCATCCTTAACATATGCAATGCTGCTGGCGTCGATCTGGACAGGCACGCGGTTCGTGTCGAGCTTGCGTGGCACCTCCGGCGTTTGGATGACCAAGGCGTCCGTCGCCGATGCCGTTCGGGCTGCACCTGCAGCCACGCTGTTGTCGGCTGTCAGCACGAGCATGGACGGCGGCGCTTTCGTCTCGAAGCTTACACAAGCACCGAGGCTGAGAATGACGGGTAAGGCCAATAAGCGTGCGCTGGATAATTTGCTGAACATCATTTTTGTTTCCTGCTGCCAGGTTGATAATCGGGTAATGCCGGTGCATTGACGACGCTGCCAATACCACCTTGATCAACCTTGTCGGTGACGGACTTCAATGAAACAGACAGTTCGCGTAAGTCGCGCGCCAATTGCGTAACCTCTGGCAATGTCTGCGTGTTTAGCGTTTCAATTGCCGGGTTGGCATTGTTCAACGTCGTTTCCAGCGCAGCCAGACTCCCATGGGCGGAGCGAAGCGTTTTACGCAGTTCAACCAACATGGGGCGGCCATCGCTATCCAGCAGCTTATTGGTGGTGCCCGCCATTTTTGTGATTTCATCTGCGGCAAGGCCTGCCTTTTGCAATGCGATCCGCGATTCCTGAATTGTAGCACGCAAATCAGGCGCTTGTGTAGCAAGCGTGCCCGACAGATTTTCGACATTGTCCAATATCTGTTCAATGGACTGCTGGTTCTTGTCCGACAGAATGTTTGTCAACCGCTCGGTCAACGCTGAAAGCCGCTCCAACAATAACGGCGCATTGTTCAACAATTCCCCCAAGGCCCCTGGCTTTGTAGGGATGACGGGAACGCCGGTCGGGCATGCTGATTTCGGGTTGGCTTCTGGACATACCAACGCAGGTGCGCCCTTGACCGCGCCGTCCAGTTGAATTTCAGAAACGCCGGTAAAGCCGACGCCGTTGATTGTCGCAGTGGTACCCAGAAGCACGGGTACGCTGTCCTTAATGGTGATGCGAACGCGAACAAATTCTGGATCGGGTTCCCACAATTCAATGCTTTGGATTTCGCCGACAGGCACGCCGGAGAAGGAAACGCCTGAGCCCTTGGCAAGACCGTTCACTGACTGTTGGAAGAATATGTCATATTCTTTCTTGCCGCCTTCGCCAGCGCGTGACAGCCAAACGGTGAAAGCCGCCAGCAAGGCCACAAGAAGAAGCGTGATAGCGCCCACCATCACATAGTTGGATTTGGTCTCCATCTTACTGTCCTATGACCTTCCTGGCTGATGTAATTCTGGCTGTGTGTTGTTGTGTTTGTCATGACCACGGCGTGCTGCCCGCCCGCGCGGTCCGCTGAAATATTCGTTAATCCATGGGTGATCGATCGCCAGCAATTCCTCAATCGCGCCAACCGCGATGACCCTTTGATCCGCGAGTACGGCTACCCGGTCACAAATGGCGTAGAGCGTGTCGAGATCGTGGGTAATCAGGAATACGGTGAGGCCAAGGGTTTCTTTCAAATCCCGCGTCAGATTATCGAAGTTTGCAGCGCCGATGGGATCGAGCCCGGCCGTTGGTTCATCCAAAAACAGCAGCTCGGGGTCCATCGCCAAAGCCCGCGCGAGGCCAGCGCGTTTGCGCATACCGCCGGATAGCTCGGATGGAAATTTATGGGCTGCATCGGCGGGAAGCCCGCTGAGGTAAATTTTGTAATGCGCGATTTCGTCCAGCAACGCCTTGCTGAAATCGGGATAGAATTCGCGCAGCGGGACCTGCACATTTTCAGCCACGGTCAAAGTCGAAAACAACGCGCCGCCTTGAAACAATACGCCCCACCGGCGCCGAACGTCACTGGCCTCGTCCTCTTCCTTGCCAATCATGCCTTCGTCGAAAACGCGAATTTTACCGGCGACGGGCTCTTGAAGCCCAATGATCGACCGCATCAAAACCGACTTGCCCGTGCCCGACCCACCCACAACACCCAGAATCTCGCCGCGGCGCACCTCGAGATTTAAATCCTGGTGAATGACCTGATCGCCAAAGCTGTTGCAAAGGCCTTGCACGGAAATGATGTTGGGCTGGTCCATGGTTTAATTCCAGCCAATTTCGCTGAAGAATATGGCGAAAAATGCATCGAGAACGATGACGAGGAATATAGCCTGCACTACTGCAGCAGTGGTTTTTAGTCCGACCTGCTCCGCATTGCCATGCACTTGCATCCCTTGGAAACAGCCTGCCATGGCGATGATTGCGCCAAACACGGGCGCCTTAATCATGCCAATCCAGAAATCGGTCATCGGCGTTACTTCACGTAGTCGCTGCACAAAGGTCGCGGGTGGAATTTCCAAAACGACCCAGCACAAAAGTCCGCCGCCGATAATGGCCATCAGCGATGCGAATATACCCAATAAAGGCATCATCATGACCGCTGCAATGACCCGTGGAACAACCAAGGCCTCGGCGGGGACGACACCTATGGTGCGCATCGCATCAATTTCTTCGGTGATCTTCATGGTGCCGATTTGCGCGGCAAAGGCGGAGCCCGACCGACCTGCGACCATGATCGCGGTCATCAAGATTCCCAATTCGCGAAAGGTCAGCCGGCCGATCAGGTTGATGGTGAACACCTCGGCGCCAAATTGCCGCAACTGGACCGCACCTTGCTGCGCTATCACGATACCGATGAGAAAGCTCATCAGGCCAATGATGCCCAACGCACGCACACCGACCATGTCAAAATGCTGGACCACCGCATGCCAACGGAAACGGCCGGGGTTCATCGCAAGTATGAACGACGCTTTTACAACCTGCCCAACAAAGCCCAGAAATTGCAAAAGCGTTGTAAAGCTTATGATTACACTATGGCCCACTTCGGCCAAGAACCGCTCAAATGATGGCGGATGCGGTCGCGGCGGTATATCGGTCTGATCCGCGCCACTCACAGCCTGCAGCAGACGACTGGCACCTTTGCCTGCGCCCACGATTTTGGCGCCAGACTCTTTTGCGGTGCGGTGCACAAGCCACGCGCCAACGGTATCCATATGTTCAACCGCGCTGAGATCGATTTTTCGTACATCGGCGGACAAATCCCGCAAGCGGTAGTCGACATCGCCGATCAAAGCTATGGTAAAGCTGCCCGATAAGCGGAGGATTTGCCCGCCATCGGTCAGGTCTTCTTGCAAGAACTCTGCAGCGTTAGCCATAGCCATATAACTGGCGTATAAAGGGAACTATCACAAGCCTCTAGACTTCTTCCATTATATTATGCCTGTAGCAAACCGATGACTGATGCCAAACCAAAGCTGCTTGCCATATATGATATGGACAAGACCGTCACGCGACGTGCCACCTATAATGGGTTCCTCCTGCATATGGCGTTTAACAAGTCACCGTGGCGATTGTTCCTTGCGCCGCTATTACCCATTGGGCTGGCATTATATGCGCTGAAGCTATGGGACCGTGCCCGGTTAAAGCAGTTTTCGCAGACATTGCTGATCGGCCACCGCGTTCCAAGGGCCAGTTTTGCCAAATATCTGGAAAGCCATGCCGACATTGTGGTGGGCAAAAATGTCTATCCGCAGCTGCTTGCTCGTGTGGCGGAGGAAAAGGCAGCGGGCTATCGCCACGTCATGGCAACGGCGTCGTACCGGCTATATGTCGACGCGATTGCAAAGCGGCTTGGCTTTGATGATGTTATCGCGACTGACCTTGCCACAGACAGCACTGGCCATGTTCTCGCCCGCATTGACGGGCATAATTGTTACGATGCGGCGAAGCTTGAACGGGTCAAAGGCTGGATGGACACCCATGGTCTGTCACGCGAAAACTGCCACATCCGTGCCTATTCCGACCATGTGTCCGATGCCCCGTTGCTCAGCTATGCCGATGAACCTTTTGCCACCAATCCGCACGGACCGCTGGCGCGCCTTGCTGCCTCCGAAGGTTGGCCCATATTGGATTGGCGCGATCCTAAAGCCTGAGCGAAGGCCTGTTCGAAGTGGGATAGCAGTTTGGCTTAATCTTCCTCGATTAAGCTGGTGTCGCGCGTTTCAGGAAGCATCAGATACGCAATAACCGTCGCACCGACGCATATCGCGACATACCAGAAAAACCCCGTTTCGTTGCCCGTACTTTTGAACCACAAAGCGACATATTCAAGCGTCCCGGCAAATATGGTGTTCCCGACCGCATAAGGAAACGCAACGCCCAGTGCGCGGATATGAGCGGGAAACATCTCAGCTTTTACCATTGCATTGTTGGCGGTATATCCGCCGTGCAGTGTAATCGGGATCAGGATCAGCGCTAACGCGACGATGGGCGAGGTGGCTTGGCCAACCAGCGTATAGATTGGCACTGCGACCAACGCGACCCCTACGCCTGCGATGAGCAGCAGCGGTTTTCGCCCAAAGCGGTCGGCCAGCATCCCGGCAATGGGCTGCAGACAGAAGGACCAAATCAACACGCCGGCGATGATCAACGTCGCAGTTTGCTTTTCGAAACCTGCGGTGTTGATCAGATATTTCAACATATAGGTGGTGAAGGCATAAGAGGCGAGGCCGCCACCACCCGACATCACCGCAACCAATATGCAGGAGCGTTTGTGGTCACGCCAAAGCAATTTCAGCGATGAATGTTCGCGTTTCTGGTCAATATTTGTGAACGATTTTGTTTCGGACATCGTCCGGCGCAAAAGATAGACGCACAAGGCAAGGATGGACCCAATCACGAACGGTATGCGCCATCCCCAATCGCCCATTTGCGCCTCGCTCAATATCGCTTGCAAGACCAGAGCGACCAAAATGGCAAGCAACTGCCCCCCGCTTAGCGTTGCATATTGGAAACTCGACCAGAAACCGCGCCGTGCCGCCGGGGCCATTTCCGACAAATAGGTGGCACTTGACCCATATTCACCGCCGACGGACAGCCCTTGGACCATCCGTGCGATGACCAAGATGGTCGGCGCTACAACCCCAGCCTGCCCATAGGTTGGCGCAAAGGCAATGGCGAGCGACCCGCCCGCCATTAACAACACGGACAAGGTGAGCCCAGCCTTTCGGCCATGCTTGTCGCCGTAGATACCCATCACCCAAGCACCGATTGGACGCATCAGAAAACCAGCCGCAAAGATTGCCGCTGTGTTGAGCAACTGGGCTGTCAAATCGCCTTCAGGGAAAAATAAGGGCGCGAAATAAATGCTGAATGTCGCGTACGCGAACCAGTCATACCATTCGACCAGATTCCCCGCGGAACCGCCCATTATCGATTTAAAGCGTTGCCGCGTTATGCCCGGTTCAGCCACGATCATTGCTACATATTCCAATCAACGACATTTGTCCGCCATAGCCCGGTTCACTGCGGTGGCAGCTGCGCCGATAGCTAAAAAACCGTTCCGGCTGGCTGTAGGTATCCTGTCCCGCGCATTCGACCGTTGTGATGCCGGCGGCGGCAAGTCGCGCCGCAACATAGCCTTCGATATCAAACTGATAATGACCCACTTTGCCATCGCGGAAGAACCGCGCATTTTCGGGATTGGCGTCGGCAAAACGTGCAAAGAAACCTGAATCAACCTCATAGCTTTTTTGTGCGATACATGGGCCAATCGCGCAGGCTATTCGCTCGCGCTGTGCGCCCAATGCTTCCATCGCCAATATCGTGTTTTCATTGACGCCTGTGAATGCGCCCTTCCATCCCGAATGCGCTGCACCAACGACACCGGCTTGCCTGTCTGCAAATAACACCGGCACGCAGTCGGCGGTTTGGACCGCAAGCAGGATATTCGGCCTATCCGTCACCAGCGCATCGGCCTTGGGCGGGTCGTCTTGGTCAATGGGGCCAGTGACGGTGACCACATCAGGCGAATGGATTTGGTAAACCCTCGCAAGTGCAGCGCCGGGCATAACGGCAGCAACCGCGCACCGCCGGTTTTCGATGACATTGTCGCGCACATCGTCCGAACCAAGGCTACAGTTCAGCCCTGCATAAATACCCGTCGAAACACCGCCAACGCGGCCAAGGAATCCGTGCGCAATATCACCCAGTAATTTTGACTTGATAACTTCGACGGTCACGTGGCTTGGTTCCTCCCTTTGCGCTTAATTGCAACTGCGGCGCTTGACGGCAAGCCATTAGATTGCGAACCCATGCCGATGCACCGTCACATGCTCATATTTGGAATGGGGTACACCGCCTCGCGTCTCGCCGACAGCCTTCGTGAAAGCGGCTGGCACGTCACCGGAACGCGGCGGATGAGCGGCGGCGATGCGATTGCGTTTGACGATGAAGCTGCCGTCTGTGCGGCAATCGAAAACGCCACGCATATTCTGTCGAGCGTTCCACCTATGGGTGAGGGCGGGGACCCCGTGCTTTTGAAATATGGCGATAGAATTGCACGTAGTGGCGTTGCTTGGCTCGGCTATTTGTCCTCAACGGGTGTGTATGGCGACACGGGCGGTGCATGGGTCGACGAGAGCGCGGCTGTCGGCGAAGGCCGCCGAACCGCGCGCGCCGATGCTGACCTTGCGTGGCAGGCCTTGCGCAACGAAGTTGCTGTCTTTCGCTTGCCCGGGATTTACGGCCCCGGTCGATCGGCGTTGGAACGGGTCGAAGATGGCAAGGCGCACCGTATCGATATGCCCGCACAAATTTTCAGCCGTGTGCATGTCGATGACATTGTCAGTGCAGTCATTGCCGCATTCGATGGGCCCGCTGGCGTGTATAATATTGCAGACGATGTTCCCGCGTCGCAAAATGACGTCATCGAATATGCGTGCGATCTTTTGGGGCAGGAATGGCCGCCACTGATGACTTTGGACGGGGCGGGACTGTCGCCTATGGCCCGCGGATTTTATGCTGAAAACCGGCGTGTTTCAAATATGAAGGCGAAACGGCTGCTCGGATGGACGCCGAAATATGCGGATTACCGGCAGGGCCTCAGCGCATTATTGGCCGCGCGCCAGCAATAGCAGAAAAGTGCGGGACTGGTTTGCATTGCCTGAAAACGTCAGGGCCCTAAGCCTTGCGCGTCTGCATTGCGACGACGAGGCCAACCATCACCAGTGCTCCACCCGCCATCGCCAATGTCGACCAGACATAGCCTTCGAATATCGTCGATAGGATCATCGCAAAGACCGGAATGACCACGCCCGTGTAAGCAGCCTTGCCGGGGCCAATGTCACGGATGAGGCGAAAATAAAGCGGGAAGGTTACCACCGAACCGATGATGCTCAGATACAGCACACCGCCGATATATCCGGGACGCATGTCGATGACGGGCGGACCATCCACGACGAACGCAAAAGCCGCATTGGCCAAGCTGGCCCAGAACATTGACCACGCCAATATCGTGATCGTTGGGTATCGCGCAACCTTTGGCGTCACCTGAAGCACATTGGACACCGATGCCGTAGCGACGGCACATATCACCAGAAATAGCCCAATCAGTACATCGGTCCCGCCCATAGGGGCAGCACGGTATTCCTGCAGCATCAACAACCCGACCCCGACGCAGGCAATCGCTGAGCCTAATATGAACGCTCCGCCGATTGCCCGTCCAAGCCAATATTTGGCGAGCACCGCATTGGGCACAATCAACAGCGCGAATACCACTGCGACCAATCCCGACGTGATATAATGTTCAGCAGCATAGACAGAATTATAGTTCATCCCGAATTGCATCACGCCAAGCAGCATTGTCCAACCGACCATT
>JBILBJ010000084.1:0-7684 GCA_044353705.1 Sphingorhabdus sp.
CTCTCCCCGCCGGACAAGGTGCCGCTGGTGCGGTCGAGGTTGAGATAATCAAGCCCGACATTGTTGAGGAAGCCCAACCGTTCGTTGATTTCCTTAAGGATCGCCTTGGCAATCTGCTGCTGCTGGTTGGTCAGCGTTTGGTCGACGCTGCCGAACCATAAAAGCGCGTCGCCGACGCTCATCTTCGTCGGGGTGGCGATGTCGACGCCCGCGATTTTGACCGAAAGCGCCTCGGGCTTCAGGCGCGCGCCGTGGCAGGTTTCGCACGGTTGCGACGTCTGATATTTCGACAACTCCTCGCGCATCCACGCGCTGTCGGTTTGCAGCAAGCGGCGGTTGAGATTGCCGATGACGCCCTCAAACGCCTTGCGCACCGTATATTCCTTGCGCCCGTCCTTAAACGTCAGCTCCACCGCCATGCCGCCGGTGCCGTGCAGGATGATGAGCTTCTGTTCGGGGAGCAGATCCTCCCACGCGGTATCAAGGCTGAACCCATAAGCCTTCGCCAGGCTGGAGAGCACTTGCATATAATATGGGCTGGGCGGGTTCGATTTCGCCCAAGGCACAATCGCACCTTTCTTGAGACTGAGATGTTCGTTCGGCACCACAAGTTGCGGGTCAAACTCCTGCCGCTCGCCAAGGCCATCGCAATCGGGACACGCGCCTTGCGGGGCGTTGAACGAGAACAGACGCGGCGCGATTTCGGCGATGGTGAAGCCGCTGACGGGGCAGGCGAATTTCTCCGAAAAGACGATGCGGTTGGCGGGCAGGCCGGTGCCCTTCATCTTGGCTTTGGCCGAACCGCCATCCCCTTCAACCGTAAGCCCTGAGCCTGTCGAAGGGCGGCTGTCGGCTGTGGGTCGTCCTTCGACAAGCTCAGGACTACGGTTTTGTAGCTCCGCCACCGTAGTGTCCGCCAAATCCACAAAGGCCAAGCCGTCCGCCAGTTTCAACGCGGCTTCAAAACTTTCGGCCAAACGCTGCTGGATGCCGTCCTTGACGACGATACGGTCCACCACGACCTCAATGTCATGCTTATATTTCTTGTCGAGCGCGGGCGCGTCTTCGATGGCGTACATTTCGCCGTCGATGCGCACGCGGGTGTAGCCGGAACGCTGCCACTCGGCGAGTTCCTTGCGATATTCGCCCTTGCGGCCCTGCACCACGGGGGCGAGCAGGAACGCGCGCGTGCCTTCGGGCAAGGCCATCACGCGGTCGACCATCTGGCTGACGGTCTGCGCGGTAATCGGCAGGCCCGTCGCGGGCGAATAAGGCACACCGACACGCGCCCATAACAGCCGCATATAATCGTAAATCTCGGTCACGGTGGCGACGGTCGAGCGCGGGTTGCGCGACGTCGTCTTCTGCTCGATGGAAATCGCGGGCGACAGGCCCTCGATATGTTCGACATCGGGCTTTTGCATCATTTCCAAAAACTGGCGCGCATAAGCCGACAGCGATTCGACATAACGCCGCTGCCCCTCGGCATAGATGGTGTCGAACGCGAGGCTGGATTTGCCCGAACCGGAAAGCCCGGTGATGACGATCAGCTTGTCGCGTGGAAGGTCGATATCGACGCCCTTGAGATTATGCTCGCGCGCACCGCGCACCTTAATATGGGTGAGTGACATGAAGTAGCTTGTTCCAGATTTGTTCTAAAAGCGCAAGTGCGCGAGTCTCTTCCCGGAATGGGCCGAAGATTAACCAAATTCAAGGCAGGTTTTTACCTCATCTTGCATTCGCATAACACGCGCGGGCGAAGGGGGGCCCGCACTGTTTTGATACAGTTTAACCGCTGGATTAACTTTCCCCTTCTAACGCCGGGCATTCCATGCTTGAGTGGGACATGACTTTAGAAACAACGCCCGAACCCATCGCCACCCCCGCCGCCACTATGGTGATTTTTCGCCAAAACCCCGATGGCGGCGCGCCATTGTTGCTGATGGTCGAACGTATCAAGGCCATGGCTTTTGCGGGCGGCGCGGCGGTTTTCCCGGGTGGGAAGGTCGATCCGGCGGATTTTGATTATGCTGAAATGCTGGGCGGACCTCTGCCGTTGGACGAGGCTGCGGCGCGGCTGGCAGCCATTCGCGAGACGATTGAGGAGGCTGGGCTTGCCCTTGGGCTAAGGGGTGTTGATGACCCCGCCGATTGCGATGCCCCGCGCGCGGCGTTGCATGATGGGGAAAGCCTGCAAGCCATATGCAACCGCTTTGGCTGGGAACCCGATTTTGACCAACTCGTGCCATGGTCCCGCTGGCGGCCACCTGCGTTTGAGCGGGCATCGCGGGTTTTCGATACGCGTTTCTATTTGGTGGATGCAGGCAACACCACGCCGCTGGCGACGGTCGACCACACCGAAAACCGGGCGCTGTTTTGGGCCAGCGCGGCAGAGGTTTTGGAAAAAGCCGACAAGGGCGAGGTCAAGATCATCTTCCCGACCCGCCGCAATCTGGAACGGCTGGCGATGTTTGGCACCTTTGACGCTGCTGCGGCCCACGCTGCGGCGCATCCGGTTTCCACGGTCCTGACCTATATTGACAAGCGCGAGGACGGAAACTGGCTCTGCATCCCCGACGGCCATGGCTATCCCGTGCTTCAGGAGTCGCTCGATCAGGCAATGCGAGGTTAATGGCGATGCTCGCGCAATTGCAGGGGTTGATCGGGATCGCGGTCATATTGTTGATCGCGTGGGGATTTTCCGAACAGCGCAAAGCATTTCCGGGCTGGCGCTGGGTCGGTGGCGCGTTGCTGCTGCAAATATTGATCGCTTTGGTGATCGTGCGGGTGCCCTTTGTGTGGGATGTTATCATGCTCGCCAATTATGCGGTCATGGCGGTCGAAAAGGCGACCTTGGTCGGTTCAAGCTATATGTTCGGCTATACCGGCGGCGGGGAATTGCCGTTCGTGCTGAAGGAAGGTGCAAGCCCTCCGCTGATTATTGCCTTCCAGATATTGCCGCTGGTCATCGTTTTCTCGGCGCTTTCCGCATTATTGTGGCACTGGAAAATCCTGTCGATCATTGTGCGCGGGTTAAGCTGGGCGATGCAAAAGACAATGGGGGTGAGCGGCGTCGTTGGCTTGAGCGCTGGCGCCAATATCTTCTTGGGCGTCGTCGAGGCGCCACTGGTCGTCCGCGCTTATTTTGAGAAAATGAGCCGCAGCGAATTGTTCATGGTCATGGTGCTGGCGATGTCGACAATTTCCGGCGCGATCCTGATCCTTTATGCGCAGACGCTGTCCAAAACACTTCCTGACGCTGTTGGTCATATGATTTCGGCATCTTTAATTGTGCTGCCCGCGTCGATCCTGATCGCCCGGCTGATGGTGCCGGGCGCGGGGGATACGCAGATGGACCCTGATGACACCAGCTTGAAATATGAAAGCAGCATCGATGCGGTCATCACCGGGACGATGGACGGGGTTCAGCTGTTCCTTGCGGTTATTGGTATCATCATCGTGGTGTTTGCGCTGGTTGCTTTGGTTGACCAGATGCTGACCGTGTTGCCCTTGGTCGACGGGACCGCGTTGACGCTGCGGCGGATGTTCGGCTGGCTGTTTGCGCCGTTGATGTGGGCAATCGGCGTGCCGTGGGACGAGGCAGGAACTGCAGGCGGACTGATGGGAACCAAGGCGATGTTGAACGAATATGTCGCCTATCTCGACATGGCGGCATTGGCCGATGGCACCTTGGGTCCGCGCAGCAAGCTGATTGTCACTTATGCCTTATGCGGATTTGCCAACTTGGCCAGCATCGGACTGCTCGTGTCGACGATCGGCACCTTATGCCCTGCACGCCGCACCGAAGCGGCGTCACTGGGTATGAAAAGCTGGGTCGCAGGCAATCTCGCCTCTGCGATGACAGGGGCGATGATTGGCCTCGTTACGGCGGTTTGAATTTAGCAAAATAGGCGTCATCCCGAACTTGTTGCAGGATGACGAACGCGAAAGATCAATCTTCAGGCGCGATGGTGACGATCAGGCCGTCAAGCGCATCGGTCACAGGAACCTGACACGACAGGCGTGAGGTTTCGTTGCGGTGGTCGGTGCTGTCGAGCAAGTCGTTTTCGTCTTCGCTCATCTTGGGCAGGCGATCGGCAAAAGCGGGATCGACATGGATGTGGCAGGTCGCGCACGAGCAGCAACCGCCGCACAATGCCAACAATTCGTCAAAGCCATTGTCGCGGATGACTTCCATCAGGCTCAGGCCATTTTCAGCCTCAACTTCGCGGCCTGCGCCATCGCGAGAAATTACTGTGATTTTAGCCATGAAAGTGCTCCCTAAACCCGTGTTTCGGCCCGCCTGATAAGTTGCCGACGTCATAAAGTGAAGCGCTAATTTAATGGGGATAAGTCGGGCGGCGCACTTGGCCAAAGCGGTGGCGGCGCTTATGTCCGAGCGGAACAGAATCAGAAAGACCGTCCATGACCGAAAATCGCCACGCCCCTGTTATCATTATCGGTTCCGGCCCAGCCGGTTACACCGCGGCGGTCTATGCCGCGCGTGCCAATCTGACGCCCATGATGATCACCGGTGTTGAAATCGGCGGGCAATTGATGACCACGACCGAAGTCGACAACTGGCCCGGTGATGATGCGGGTGTCATGGGCCCCGAGTTGATGGAGCGGATGCGCAAGCACGCCGAACGTTTCGGCACGCGGATTGAAAATGACTATATTGAAAAGGTCGATTTTTCGAAGCGGCCCTTTGTCCTGACGGGTGGTGCGGGTGATTACACCGCCGACGCGGTCATCATCGCGACGGGGGCAAGCGCGCAATATCTCGGCCTGCCCAGCGAAACCGCATTCATGGGCAAGGGCGTATCGGCCTGCGCGACCTGCGACGGGTTTTTCTACCGTAACAAGCCCGTCGCCGTCATCGGCGGCGGCAACACCGCGGTCGAAGAAGCTTTATACCTCGCCAATATCGCAAGCCATGTGACCTTGGTCCACCGCCGCGACAAGTTGAAGGCGGAAAAGATCCTGCAAGACCGCCTGTTCGCGCGCGAAGCCGAAGGCAAAATCACCATCAAATGGAACCATAGATTGGATGAGGTTCTGGGCGACGCGACGGGTGTCACGGGCATGCGCATCGCCGCGACCGACGGCAGCGGCACCGAAGATATCGAACTGCATGGCGTTTTCATCGCTATCGGGCACAAGCCAAATACCGGCATTTTCGAAGGGCATCTGGATATGGCCGGCGGCTATATCAAGGTGCGTGGCGGTGCAGAGGGTCAGGCAACTGAAACCAGCATCCCCGGCGTATTCGCGTGCGGCGATGTGATGGACCACATCTATCGCCAAGCATGCACCAGCGCGGGCACCGGCTGTATGGCCGCATTGGATGCGGAGCGGTTTATCGACGCTGTTGCGTAAACCACCCCTAGGCATAACCCCCATATGCCGCCCGTCCGCAAGATGCGGTTGCATGTCCATGCTGTGTGAGATAGCTAACACAGCATATCGGAGGGAAGATCTATGGCATTTGATCCAGTGACAGAGACCGCGCGTTATATTGACAGTCTGGGGCCAGAGGCGCTGCAAAAGGCCGAAAGCTATACCATCGCCACGCATTGGATGTTGTTGGCGGGGTTGGTTGTCACAGCGATTGTAACGTGGATTGTTGTGCGTTCGGGCTTGCTCGACCGCCTGTCGGCGAAGCTGCAAAATCGCGGATGGGCATTGCGGACATGGACAATCTGCGTCGCTTTCTTCGTCATTTCGGCGGTGATTAGCCTGCCCTGGGGCATTTATGAGCAATGGGGTTTTGAACGATCCTATGGCCGGACGGACCAGCCATTGTCTGATTTCCTTGCGCAAAATGCGATTGGCATCGCGACTTCGAGCATATTGGGCGGGCTGTTTTTCCTCGGTGTCTATGCGCTCATTCGCCGTGCGGGCAAAACATGGTGGATATGGTCCGGCGGCCTTGCGGCTTTTGCCGCGGCGACGACGATCTTGCTCGCGCCTGTGGTGATTGAACCGATGTTCAACGAATATAAGCCGGTGCCTGCGGGACCAGTGCGGACAGCGTTGCTTCAAATGGCGGACGAAGCCAATATTCCGCATGACCGTGTGCTGATGTTTGATGGTTCGCGCCAATCGAACAACTTTACCGCCAATGTCTCGGGCGTTTTTGGTTCGGCGCGGATTGCGATATCCGACGTTGCGTTGAAGCAGGCGTCATTGGACGAGGTGAAGGCCGTAACGGGGCATGAGATCGGCCATTATGTTCTTGGCCATGTGTGGCGGATGGTATTCGTCATTGTGTTCATTGCGATGCTCGGCTTCTTTTTGGCCGACCGGTTGTTCAACCGGGTCGCGGCCTTATTTGGCAGCAAAGCGACCATCGGCGACCCCGAAGGATTACCGATATTGTTGCTGATCGTCTCGGTTCTGGGCTTGTTTGCGCAGCCGGTGGTCAACAGCGTGACGCGTGTCGGCGAGAGCGAGGCTGACGCTTATTCGCTCCGCACCGCGAATTTGCCCGATGCGCTTGCAGGCGCGTTGGTGAAGACCGCCGAATATCGCTATCCGCGGCCATCGGCGTTGCAGGAGATAATATTCTACTCGCACCCGTCGGTCGAAAACCGCGTGCGCCGGGCGATGGACTGGAAAGCGGAGCAGCTGGAAAAAGCGGCGCCGCGTTAGGTCCTGACCCTAGGCCGCCGCTTTCTTCTCCTGTCGGAATTTGTGCAGCAATGGTTCGGTATAGCCATTGGGCTGCGTCACGCCTTCGAAGATGAGCGCTCGGGCGGCCTTCAACGCGATGCTGCCCGGGATGAGCTTTTCGTAAAGCGGATCGCTTGCATTTTGCGCGTCGACCTTCGCCGCCATCTTGGTCAGCGCGGCGTCCACCTGCGCCTCGGTCGCAATGCCGTGCAGCAGCCAGTTGGCGATATGCTGCGACGAAATACGCAATGTGGCGCGGTCTTCCATCAGGCCGATGTCGTGAATGTCGGGCACCTTTGAACAGCCGACGCCTTGGTCAATCCAGCGGACGACATAGCCCAAGATGCCTTGCGCGTTATTCTCAAGCTCTTGCGTGACCTCTTCATCGGACCAATTGTGGCCGACGGGCGCAACGGGAATATTCAGCAAGGGATCAAGGCCCGGCGTGGGTTCTTGGGCCAATTCAGCCTGCCGCGCAAAGACGTCAAACTGGTGATAATGCATCGCGTGCAAAGTCGCTGCGGTGGGTGAGGGGACCCATGCGGTGTTGGCGCCAGCCTTGGGGTGGCCGATTTTCTGCACCATCATGTCGGCCATCATGTCGGGCGCGGCCCACATGCCTTTGCCGATTTGCGCTTTGCCCGAAAGGCCGCAGGCAAGGCCGATTTGGACGTTGCGCGCTTCATAGGCTTGGATCCAGCTGCTCGCTTTCATCTCCGCCTTGCGGATCATGGGGCCAGCCTGCATCGCGGTGTGCATTTCGTCGCCGGTGCGATCAAGGAAGCCGGTGTTGATGAAGACGATCCGGTCTTTCACCGCGTGAATGCATGCCGCGAGGTTGGCGCTGGTGCGGCGTTCTTCGTCCATCACGCCGACCTTGATGGTGTGACGCGGCAGGCCGAGCACATCTTCGACCGTATCGAACAGCGCATTGGTCAGCGCAGCTTCTTCGGGGCCGTGCATCTTGGGCTTTACGATGTAGATCGAGCCTGCGCGGCTGTTGCGATGC
>JBILBJ010000085.1:0-7642 GCA_044353705.1 Sphingorhabdus sp.
CAATGTGCCGATATCCAAAGCCAAGTCTTCTACTATCATGGCACCGCCATCGACTCCAACATACCACTGGTCGTCGCGGGCCAAAGCCGGTGATGCCAGAGCAGTAGAAGCGAGCACCAAACCTATGGCTAACTTACGCATCAACTTTCCCCTTTTTCTATCTTCAGGAACGGAAATTATAGAATGTAATTCTATCGGTTCTGTTCCATCGAAGCAAGTCGCTATGTCCGCATACTGTTGCTAAAATATCGCTATTATTCACATTTTATCCGAATACTGGCCGTGTTTTTTGCGATGCAGCTGCTCAAGGCGTCAATACACCTATCAGCCTGAAATATTGTAACATCGCACCGAGTGTCGCCCGCGCTTCGGTATCGACCACTGCCCCACCAGACGGGCTTGTGATGATGGGGCCGTTACGCTCAAAACTAACCAAATAACGTTACTACATAAATATATATTTACCTATTTGGCTATAAATCTGCACGCCGATAAGATGATTTCCCCTTTTCTGGCGGCTTCGCTAAGGGACGGGGATGTCGCGGGTCATTCTGTTCAACAAGCCTTATGGCGTCTTGCCGCAATTTACCGACACGGGCACCGCCGGTTCGCCGCGCCCGACCTTGTCCAACTTTATCGACGTGCCCGGGGTCTACCCCGCTGGCCGGTTGGATATGGACAGCGAAGGGTTGATGATCCTGACCGATGACGGGCGGTTGCAGGCCCGCATTTCCGATCCGCGGTACAAGCTGCCCAAAATCTACCGCGTTCAGGTTGAGGGTGATGTTTCCGATGATGCGCTCGCCCAATTGCGGCGCGGTGTGCAGTTGAAGGACGGGATGACCTTGCCTGCCGAGGCAGAGCGCATTGCCGACCCGCAGCTTTGGCCACGCGACCCGCCCATCCGCGTCCGCCAGACGGTGCCCGACAGCTGGATACAGCTTGTCATCCGCGAAGGCCGCAACCGGCAAGTGCGCCGTATGACCGCCGCGGTTGGCCACCCGACATTGCGGCTGGTGCGCCACGGCGTTGGCGATTGGACGCTGGACGATCTTGCCCCCGGCAGCTGGCGCGAGGTCTGACGCACAGGCTTAGTCCGCCGGGCGCGGCACGCGCTTGCCCTTGGTCCGGCTCGTCAGATGATATTGGCCACATCGGTCGCAGCGGTAATGGCGCAGCGTGATGGTCGCCGCCGTCATTGCGGCAATGGCATCGGCTTCCGACGCATAGGCCGCCTTCCTCCGGCAAATGCTCAGCCGCGTGCGCAAATCAATCTTCGCCTTCGAACGCGATGCACCCCATGTTGCACAGCTGCGTCAGCAGGTCGATTGCCGCGCCGACTGACGCAAGTGCGGTGTCGAGGACCAAGGCATCTTCCCCGCACAATTGCCGCGCCAGATCCGCTGTCTCCGCGCCGCAGTCAAAGCATGCGCCATCGGCAAAGAACATCACCGCGTTTGCGCCATCGCCCACAAATGCCAACCGGCTTGCCGGATTGCGCGACAGCGGCGCCTGATCGGCGATAGATTGTCGCACCTCGTCCGCTCCAATGGGCGTTTCGGGTTGCCAGTCCATTTCGGCATATTTGGGCGTACTGTTGAACATGCCAAACCAACGGGCAAAGGCACGCGGGTCGGCAAGCGATTCCAGCGTCATCCGGTGCAAGCGCGCCAAGGCCTCGGGCATAATCTCGCCCGGGTTGGCCTGAGCGGACAAGTCCGGATCGCGGTACAAATCATCCTCAGGAATCTGCTCAAGCATATCATCGACAAAATGCCCCAGCAGGTCGGCGCGCGACGGCGCCCGAAAACCGACCGAATAGGTCATGCAGTCCGAACCTACCGCAACGCCATTATGCGCAATGCCCGGCGGGACATACAGGATGTCACCGGGTTCAAGCACCCATTCTTCGGTCGCTTCAAATTCGGCGAGCAGTTTGAGGTCTTCATGCGGCACCAGCAGGCTATCGGCATCGCAATGCGGCCCAATCTGCCAGCGGCGGCGACCGAGGCCCTGAATCAGGAAAACATCATATTGGTCGAAATGCGGACCAACCCCGCCTTCGTCGGCGGCAAGGCTGACCATGACATCGTCAATCCGCCAGTTGGGAATGAAGCGGAACGGCGTGATGAGGTCCGCGACCATCGGAACATGGTGATCGACCGCCTGCACCAGCAACGTCCAATGCGATTCACCAAGGCCGCCCAAGCGATCTTCGTGCTGCGGCCCCTGCTCCATTTCCCAGCCCTTGGCGGTCTGGCAAATCAGGCGCGACTCCACTTCTTCTTCGCAGGCGAGGCCGGCAAGTTCATCGGGCTCAAGCGGGTTTTGCCAATTGCGCCACGGATTGCGGATAAGCAGCGGCTTTTTCTGCCAATAATCGCGCAAGAAGCTGTCTGTATCGAAGTTTTCCAATTCCATTCCCACCCGCTGTGCATTCGCGCGACAGAAAGCAAGTGTTGTTGCGGCATCGGTGCCCAAGGAAATCATAAATCGGCCAATTGCGGAACATATGCGACGCGTCGGGGTTTTGCTGACCAAGGAGTATTCAATGGCCAATATTCTCGACATATCTGGAAAACCATTGCCGCCACGTCATGCGTCGAAACGGCGATTGCGCGCGCAGCATATGCGTGACCTGCTAAAAGTCCTGATCATGCTGATAATAGTGATCACGGGCTATTTCCTTTTCGCGCCCGCCAGCGAAGCCACGCGCGCGACCAATGCGGACATCGCACGGAATATGCCCGCAGGTTAAAAGCTTGCACTTGCTGCGGTTCGCGGCTTAACCCCGCAGACAATGTTGAAACGCCTATATGATTGGATGATGGAAAAGGCTGGACACGCCCATGCCGAACGCTGGTTGTTCCTGTTTTCCTTCATCGAAAGCTCATTCTTCCCGATACCGCCGCACCCGCTGCTTGGCTTGATGTGCCTGGCGCGACCGGACAAAGCGTTGCGCTATGGGGCGATTTGTACCTTGGCCTCGGTCATGGGCGGGCTCTTTGGGTACGCCATTGGCTATTTTGCCTATGAAACCATCGGCACGGCGTTGCTAAAGGCGCTTGGGCTATGGGACAGCTTTCCTGCGGCCGCATGTTACCTGCGCAAATTTGGCGCGGAGATTATTTTGATCAAGGGCGCGACCCCCATTCCTTTCAAGCTGCTGACCTTGACCGCAGGGTTCATCAAAATGGACCTGTTCACCTTCATCTGGGCCAGCGTGTTGAGCCGGGCATTCCAGTTCATGCTGGTCGGATTTTTGTTCTGGAAATTCGGACGCCCGATCAAGGCATTTATAGACAAATATCTGGCGTGGGTCACCGCCGCGTTTCTGGTGGCGGTCGTCGGCGGATTTTTTGCGTTCACGATGTTGGCTGGCAATGGCGCGCGCAAAAGTGATGTCTGCTCGAACGTCAAAACGATTGGAGCACACTAGCATCGGCGCACACGGGTCACTTACAATATTGGGAAACAGACATGGACAGCAGTTCACGCAAAATCGTCACGTTCATCGCGGTCGTCACCATCATTGTCATGGCCGCCATGGCCATTCGCTCTTATCTGGATGCGGACCAAAGCACGACTGCCGCACCGGTTGAGGCGACCGAAGATAGCGCGCCGGAAGCACCAAAGCCGAACCCTGCCGAAAATGTGACCAACCCAATCGACGAAATGCCCGTTGCCGCCCCAGAAATTGAAGACATTCCGGCCATCACTGGCGAACCGTCAATGACGTTTGAAAGTGAAAACAGCGAGGCGCGTGAACCAGCTACGCCGGAAAATGACGAATAAGGTTCGTTAACGCGCGAACAGATTCGCGTCGTCGGCAAATGCCTTAAATTCCAGTGCATTGCCGCTTGGGTCGCAGAAGAACATCGTCGCCTGCTCGCCAATTTCGCCTTTAAAGCGGACATGGGGTTCAATGCCAAAGCGGATGCCAGCGGCCGTGACGCGGGCGGCCAGCAACTCCCATTGTTCCATCGTCAGCACCACACCGAAATGGGGTACCGGCACGTCATGGCCATCCACAGGATTATGCGTGGAAACGGATCGCGCATTGGCATCAAGATGCGCGACGATCTGATGTCCGAAAAAGTCGAAGTCGACCCAGTGATCGGATGCGCGCCCTTCGGGGCACCCCATGATTTCTCCGTAAAAGCGCCGCGCTTCGGATAAGTCACGAACGGGAAAGGCCAAGTGAAAGGGGCGTAAGCTCATTTTGATGTCACCGGTTTTGGAAGTGGTTGATCGGAAATATCGGCAATAGCGAGTTCCTGCGACATTTGCATCGCGCATTTGTGGATGGTCGCCGGATCGCTTGGGCGCTGAAATTCGGCTTTCGCCGCTTCGGCCATGGCAACCGCAACCAACTCACGGGGTTGGCCGCTTTGTTCAGTAATGCGGCTGCCGACGATGCCAGCCCACCGTTTTCCCGATTGCCCGACATTGGGCAAATCGGACGGCGCGGTGCCAAGCCGCTGTCGCTCCGCCAAGGTCGCGAGAGTAGCAACACAGGCGATGTCCGACTGATGGGTTTCAGTCAGGACGGATGGCGTCGAAAGCGCGAGCGCATACACAAAAATAATCATGGCGATGAATTAGCATCGAAAGCCTGAACCGCAAGCAACGACGATTTTTGTCTGATTGCAATTGTCATATATGGTGGGCAAAAGCGCGCCATGCAGAAATTATCGGCTTTGCTCGGAAAGTTTCCCCGTTGGACGGCGCTCGTGGCGGGTGCAGCGTCCGCTTATGGTTTTGAACCATGGGGGCTTTGGCCGCTAACGCTCATCTGTTTCGCGTTGCTCATCCAACTGATAAGCCAAGCGCCCAACACCAAAGGCGCGTTCATGCTCGGCTGGCTTTTCGGGGTCGGGCATTTCACCTTTGGCAATCAATGGATTGCGGTCGCCTTCACCTTTCAGGCGGCAATGCCGATCTGGCTTGGCTACATCGCGGTGTTCGGGCTGGCGCTATATTTGGCGGTGTATCCCGCACTGGCCGCAGCAGGTGCCCATTGGATCAATCACCGCGCCACGAAAGCCGTTGTTGATTCCGGCGGAGATAACGGAGAGGTAAGTCCCACAGCCACCCTCCACCTCATCCTCGCGTTTGCTGGCTTGTGGATCATCACCGAATGGCTGCGCAGCTGGGTCTTCACCGGCTATGTCTGGAACCCGCTCAGTGTAGTTACCTTGTCCATTCCATGTCTTTCGCAACCTGCGACCGCGCTTGGAACCTATGGCCTTTCGGGGGTCATGCTTCTTGCTGTTGGGATGATCCTAAAGTTCGTAACTTTGTGGACTTCGGCATCTGACGTTGAACGCGACGATGGCGGGCGGACCGGCTATATTCTTGGCGGTTTAACATTATTTGCGTTCGCAGCAGTCGCTATCACCGCGCGGGTCTCCAACGATCAAAGCGCACCAGATAGGACGCCCGTCGCCATCACCATCGCGCAACCCAATATCAGCCAAGCCGACAAATATGCGCCGGGCTATGACGCGATCAACTTTGCCAAGCTGGCGATGAACAGCCGTCCGATGCCCGATCAAGGCGCGCGTCTTATCTTGTGGCCAGAGGCCGCCATTCCGGATTATTTGGAAGAGGGCTATCCCTATCGTTATTATCAGGGCCAGCCGGGCGAAAGCGCATTCGGCGCGCGGGCCCGGCTGACGACGCTGATGGGTGACGGCGATGTGCTGGTCACGGGCGCAAACCGGCTGGTGATTGAACAGGGCCAATTGATCGCGGCGCGCAACAGCGTTTCGGCGATGGACGCGAACGGCAATATCTTGGGCCATTATGACAAGGCGCATCTTGTGCCTTATGGCGAATATCTGCCGCTGCCGTGGTTGCTGCGGCCTTTGGGCTTGGCGCGATTGGTACCCGGCGACCTCGATTTCTGGCCCGGTCCCGGACCACAGACGATGACAGTCAATCTGAACGGCAAGCCGGTCAAAATCGGCATCCAGATTTGCTATGAAATGATATTCTCCGGCCAAGTGACCGACCGCAAGAACCGGCCCGACTTTATTTTTAATCCTTCGAACGACGCGTGGTTTGGCACCATCGGCCCGCCACAGCATTTGGCACAGGCACGTCTTCGCGCGATAGAGGAGGGCTTACCCGTCGTGCGCGCCACACCAACCGGTGTCAGCGCCGTCATCGACGCGAACGGCCGGATAATCAAAAGCCTGCCGCTTGGAACATCTGGCCGCATCGACGCAGTTGTGCCGCAGGCCAAGGCGCCAACATTGTTCGCACGCTTCGGAAATATATTGCCGCTCGGCTTTGCAGGGCTGCTCATCGCTTATGCGCTGTTACCGCTTGCCCGCCGCGCACCTTCTCGCTAAGGGCGAAAAACGACATAAAGAATTCTTTATACGCAGACACAGCCAACAGACTGGAACAACCATGCGCGCAAATTACCTTTTCACTTCCGAATCCGTGTCCGAAGGGCACCCAGACAAGGTTGCGGACCAAATCTCTGACGCAATCGTCGATCTATTTCTTTCCAAAGACCCCGAAGCCCGCATCGCGTGCGAAACCCTGACCACGACTCAATTGGTCGTGCTTGCCGGTGAAATCCGTTGCAAAGGCGTCTATGAAAATGGCGCATGGGCACCCGGCGCGCAGGAAGAAATCGAAGCCACCGTTCGCCGCACCGTGAAAGAAATCGGTTACGAGCAGGATGGTTTTCATTGGGAAACATTCCGCTTTGAAAACAATCTGCACGGCCAATCCGCGCATATCGCGCAAGGCGTTGATGCATCGGGCAACAAGGATGAAGGCGCTGGCGATCAGGGCATCATGTTTGGCTATGCGACCGACGAAACACCTGACCTGATGCCGGCAACGCTCTATTACAGCCACAAGATTTTGGAACGTATGGCCGCTGACCGCCATTCCGGCGCAGCCCCGTTTCTTGAACCAGACACAAAGAGCCAGGTTACCCTGCGCTACGAAGGCAGCTTGCCAGTCGCAGCAACCGCTGTTGTCGTGTCGACGCAGCATGCTCCGGGTTATGACACGGGTGACAAGAAAGCGGAACTGCACGCTTATGTGCGCAAGGTTGTGGCTGAAATTATTCCGCCGGTATTGCTGCGCGACACGGTCTATCACATCAACCCGACCGGCAGCTTTGAAATCGGCGGCCCTGACGGTGACGCTGGCCTGACGGGTCGCAAGATCATCGTCGACACCTATGGCGGCGCAGCGCCCCATGGCGGCGGCGCATTCAGCGGCAAGGATCCGACGAAGGTTGACCGCTCGGCGGCGTACATCACGCGCTATCTGGCGAAGAATATCGTTGCCGCTGGTCTTGCAACCCGCTGCACCATCCAGCTGGCGTACGCGATTGGCGTTTCAGAGCCACTTTCGCTATATGTCGATACGCATGAAACCGGCACGGTTGGCGATGACCGGATTGAAGCTGCAATCATGAATATCGAAAAGCTGGGCGGACTTACCCCGCGCGGTATTCGCACGCATCTTGGCCTCAACAAGCCAATATATCGCAAGACTGCGGCTTATGGACATTTCGGACGCAAGCCCGAAGGTGATTTCTTTCCGTGGGAACGCACCGACCTTGTCAACGATTTGAAGGCGGCTCTCGCCTGATTACACTTGCAGCGTG
>JBILBJ010000086.1:0-7640 GCA_044353705.1 Sphingorhabdus sp.
TATAAGGGCGAGATCGCAACCTATTGCGCTGGCTATAAAGAAGCAGACATGGCCGAAATCGTCGAGATTTCTGATCATGTCATCTTCAACAGCCCCAGCCAGCATAAACGTTTTGCGGCATTCCTGAATGACAGCGTGGATGTCGGGCTTCGGCTCAACCCCGAACATGCCGAAGGCGAAGTTGCGAAATATGACCCCTGCTCGCCCGGTTCACGCCTTGGGTTACCTGTAAGCCAGCTGAGGCCAGAACATTTGGAGGGCGTGTCCGGTCTCCATTTCCATACCTTGTGCGAACAGGACTTTGAACCGCTCAAGCGCACATGGGAAGCTTTGAAGCCACGGATCGCGCCCTATTTTGGTCAATTGCGTTGGCTGAACTTTGGCGGCGGACATCACATCACCCGCGCGGATTATCAACGCGATGACCTTGTGGCGTTCATTCAGCAAGTCCGCGCTGAAACCGGCCTCGACGTTTATCTTGAACCCGGCGAAGCGATTGCGCTTGATACCGGCATATTGATTGGCGAACTGCTCGATGTGCTTGAAAATGGTTTGCCCGTGGGCATCACCGACATCAGCGCGACCTGCCACATGCCTGACGTCATTGAGGCTCCTTATCGCCCCGCCATGCTTGGCGAGCTTCAGGATGGCCCTGCGCTGCGTCTGGGTGGCCCCAGCTGCTTGGCGGGCGATATCATCGGCGATTACCGTCTTCCGGTCACTGCAGAGGCTGGAGCGCGCTTCGCGTTCCTTGATCAGGCGCATTATTCGATGGTGAAGACGAACACCTTCAACGGCGTGCCGCTTCCGTCAATCTGGCTGTGGAACAGCGAAACAGACGCGTTGGAATGTGTACGCGCATTCGACTGGACCGAGTTTAGGGACCGGCTCAGCTAAAAACGCAACGAATCACTTTACATCCCCCCCTGCTTTTCATAAGGGACGCCTCCGCTGCCCCAGGGGGACTTCCAATAACCGCAAGGCAGCCTTGTTGTTTCACGTTATTTTTTTTGGGGGTCCCTTGAGTTGTACGAGAAAACTGACGCACTTGCTGTAGTCCGCGCCCTCCGCCCGGACGAACCAATCACGCTATTACGCCCGCATGCTGCTTCGCGCGCCGCCCGTTTCTTCGTTGAGAAGTTTCAGGGTAAGTCGCTGTATGCCGTAAAGGCCAATCCTTCGCCTGCATTGCTTGAAACATTGTGGGATGCGGGCATCACCCATTATGACGTCGCTTCGCTTGGCGAAGTGCGTTTGGTGAGCAAGTTCCTGCCGGACGCGAAGCTGTGCTTCATGCATCCCGTGAAAAGCGAACGCGCGATTGCGCAAGCTTACCACAACCACGGTGTTCGGACATTCAGCCTCGACAGCCATGAGGAACTGCAAAAGATTGTGCGTGCCACCGATGGCGCAACGGATCTTGAACTGTGCGTCCGTCTTCGCGTGTCATCTGAGTATGCGAAACTCAGCCTTGCGTCAAAATTCGGCGCAGACCCAGCCGAAGTAGCAGATCTGCTCGTCGCGACCCGTCAGGTCGCCGACAGCTTGGGCATTTGCTTCCACGTTGGAAGTCAGGCGATGACGCCCGCCGCTTATGCCGAAGCCATGGAGCATGTTCGTGCCGCCATCGTTGAAGCATCGGTAACGGTTGACATCGTTGACGTCGGCGGCGGCTTCCCATCGGTTTATCCCGGCATGGAGCCACCCGCGCTTGAAGGCTATTTCGACGTCATACACAATTGCTTTGAAGACCTTCCGATCAGCTACTCCGCCGAACTATGGTGTGAGCCGGGCCGCGCATTGTGCGCCGAATATGCATCTTTGCTGGTGAAGGTTGAGAAACGTCGCGGCCAAGAATTGTTCATCAACGACGGTGCTTATGGATCATTGTTTGATGCAGCGCACATCGGCTGGCGCTTCCCAGTGGCGCTTCAGCGTTCGGACACCTCAATTGGTACCCAGATGGCTGAATTCAGCTTCTACGGGCCTACCTGCGACGATATGGACCATATGGCGGGGCCCTTCATCCTTCCCGATGACGTGCGAGCCGGTGACTATATCGAAGTCGGCATGCTGGGCGCATATGGGTGCGCCATGCGGACGGAGTTTAACGGCTTTGGCGAGACTGACACGGTTCCTGTCGACGACGAACCGATGGCAAGCCTTTATGCCGAATTGCCCGCCAATGACGCAAGCAATGTCGTGAAGATCGGCAAGCGTTCCGCGCAATAAGTTGCAATTGACAAACAATGTTACGTGAAGCACCCTTCCAATTATAATAATTGGGAGGGTTTTCATTATGGATACGTCAATTTTAGCACCAGCAGCGGCGTTGGTCGTCTGGTCGATCATCATGCTTTTCTGGATGGCTGGAACGCGCCTTCCCGCAATGTCCAAGATCGGCATGGACCTTAGCAAAGCCGCACCGGGCGGACGTGGTCAGGATATTGACCCGCATGTGTCACCATCGGTTGCCTGGAAATCGCACAATTACACGCATTTGATGGAACAGCCGACCATCTTTTATGCAACGATCATGATCCTTGCGATTTCCGGCGGGGCAACATCACTGTCGGTGTCGCTGGCATGGGGTTATACCGTGTTGCGCGTCATTCACAGCATTTGGCAGGCAACAGTAAACACGGTGGCAATACGCTTCGTGTTTTTCCTGCTGTCGAGCCTGTGCCTAACGATACTGGCAGTCCAAGCGCTGCTGGCGACGATCTGAAGACGTTATGAATTTGTTTTAAGGGGAGAGTTAATATGAATAGTGCAATATTAGGACCAGTCGTCGCGCTTGCGGCATGGACGATGATTATCTGGATATGGATGTATGCCACGCGCATACCCGCCATGAACCGCGCTGGGATTGATGGGTCGAAGATTGTTGGTTCCTCCGCCGGGGCCTTGCGCGATGCGCTTGCTGCCAAAGGCGAAGAAAAAGCTTCGTGGGTTGCAGACAATTACAACCACTTACATGAAGCACCTACGGTGTTTTATGCGGTATGTTTGACACTTGCCATGGTTGGCCAAGGCGACAATCTGAATGCAACAATTGCTTGGGTATATGTCGGCCTTCGTGTCGCACATAGCTTGGTACAAATTTTGTCGAACCGCGTTCTCATTCGGTTTGGACTGTTTGCATTGTCGTCAGTGGCACTCATGATGCTCGTCGCACATGCCGTAATGGCGGTGCTTCTGCACTAACGGCTGAAATGCCCAACCAGCTCGATATGGGTTGACCAGCGGAATTGCCCAACAGGCCAAATCCGCTGCAACCTGTATCCAGCGGCCACCAATGTTTTTGCATCGCGCGCGAAACTCGCGGGATTACAGCTGACATAAGCAATCGACGGAACCGTGGAAGCCGCAAGGTTTGCGACCTGCTCCTTTGCGCCAGCGCGCGGCGGATCCAGCACGACGGTCTGGAACCGGTTCAGTTCCTCAGGCGACAGCGGCCGCCGGAACAGGTCGCGATGCTCGGCAAATATAGTGCGGCCCGACCGGCCCGCAGCCGCCTTGAGTGCCAAACTGGCCTGAAGATCAGCCTCGCCTGCGTAAATCTTGCGCCCAGCGCCCATCGACAGCGCAAATGTCCCTGACCCCGCAAACAAATCCGCGACGATGGTGTCATCGCCGATAATCTCATTTACGGCCTGCACCAGAGCCGCCTCACCATCCAGTGTTGCCTGCAGGAAACCATACGGCTGGTAACCCACAGCAACACCGCCCAGCGTGACTGTAACAGGCTCAGGCTCATAAAATGGAACGGGGCCGTAGCCTTCATCCAACGACAAGCGCGCAAGGCCATAGGTTTTCGCAAATTCCGACAAGGTCTCATGCGTATCAAGATCATTGGCGATCCAGTTTTCAATCAACACGTCCACGCCTTGATCGACCATCGCCAATTTGATCTGAACCTGACGCGCGCGGTTAAGGCGTGGCTCAAGCAGGCTGCGCAGCGGCTTAAGCAGTGCGAACAGTTCTGGCGTCACGACGTCACATTGCCTTAAGTCTATGATACGGTGACTTTTCTCGGTGCTGAAACCCAGTTGGAATTGCTTTCCGGCCCATGCCGAACGCACCGCAATGCGCCTGCGCGTGGCGGGGGGAGACAAATGGACGGGCATGACTTCGCCGATGTCGACCTGCTGCGTCGCCAGCGCATGCGTAACGCGCTCTGCAACAAACAAGCGCAGGCTGTCTTCGTCGAGATGCTGCAATTGGCATCCGCCGCATAATGGGAAGTGCTGGCACGACGGCGTTGCGTGATGCGGTCCGTGGATTAAACCGCCTGCGGGGTCTACGACGTCACCGGGCGCTGCATGCGCGACATAGCGTCCATTTGCAGTTACGCCATCGCCGCGCGCTGCGACCCTGATAATCTCTTCTGTGATGCTCATAGCGCCCCATGCCCTTGAAGGCGCGCGCAATCAACCGGCGTCTTTGCTTGGGCCTTTTTCCGCCGCAATTTGCGCGATCGGGACCGCAGCGTCTCCGCCGCAGCCAGCTAGGCTGGCGAGCAGCAATGTTACCGCCGCATATTTAGATATCGGCAAAGACATGCGTTTCGGCGCTGCCGCCGGGATGCGTGACTGCGCCTTTATAAGCAGGGCCGACATTTTGAGCATAGCGCCATATGGCGCCTGACCCATAATCGGTGGCGCGTGGGGTCCAATGTTTGCGCCGTTCCTCGAGAACATCGGCAGGAACATTGAGGTCGATAACGCCGGTTTCGGCATCGATCATGATCTCGTCGCCATCCTCAATCAGCGCGATCGGACCGCATTCAGCCGCTTCGGGGCCGACATGCCCGATGCAGAAGCCGCGTGTTGCGCCAGAGAAGCGTCCGTCGGTGATGAGCGCAACCTTCTCGCCCATGCCCTGCCCGTATAGCGCCGCTGTTGTCGAAAGCATTTCGCGCATGCCGGGGCCGCCCTTTGGCCCTTCATAACGGATGACAATGACAGAACCTTCGCGGATTTCGCGTGCTTCAACCGCGGCAAAGCAATCTTCTTCGCAGTCAAAAACCTGTGCAGGGCCTGTAAACGTCAAGCGGTCCATACCCGCAACCTTCACGATTGCCCCATCGGGTGCCAAAGTACCGCGAAGGCCAACGACGCCGCCCGTCGGCGTTATTGGTGCCGTTGCTGGATAAATCACCTTCTGGTTGGGATTCCATGTGATTTCATCGATATTTTCGCCAAGCGTCTTGCCGGTGACGGTCATGCAGTCGCCGTACAGAAGCCCCTCGGCCAGCAACGACTTCATCAGCATATACACACCGCCCGCGTCGTACATGTCGCGGGCCACAAATTGTCCACCCGGCTGCAAATCGGCCATATAAGGTGTTGTTTTGAACGCCTCGGCAACATCGAACAAGTCAAATGCGATGCCAGCTTCATGCGCCATTGCGGGCAAATGCAGCGCAGCATTGGTTGACCCACCGGTGGCAGCAACAATTCTTGCGGCATTTACAAAGGCTTCATGCGTACAGATGTCACGCGGTCTGATGTTTTTCGCGAGCAAATCCATCACCTGGACACCTGCGGCATGCGCAATTTGGTCGCGTGTGGAATAAGGCGCAGGTGCCATGTTGCTGTTGGGAAGCGAAAGGCCAATCGCCTCGCCCACGCACGCCATTGTGTTCGCAGTATATTGACCACCACAGGCACCGTGCCCCGGGCATGCAACGCGCTCAAGCTCTTCAACCTCCGACAATGGACACGCGCCCGCTGCATATTTGCCAACGATTTCGAAGACGTCCTTAACAGTCACGTCCTTGTTATGATAGCGACCAGGGAGAATGGAGCCGCCATACACAAAGATGGATGGCACGTTCAGCCGCAGCATCGCCATCATGATCCCCGGCAGCGACTTGTCGCAACCCGCAAAGCCAACCAGCGCGTCATAGCAGTGTCCACGCACCGATAACTCAACGGAATCCGCAATAACTTCACGGCTCACCAGCGAGGCCTTCATACCCTGATGGCCCATGGCGATGCCGTCGGTCACTGTGATGGTGTTGAACCGGCGTGGCATGCCGCCACCCTGCTCCACGCCCTTACGCGCGATGTCCGCTTGCGCATCCAATGTGGTATTGCATGGCGCGCTGTCATTGCCTGCCGACACAACGCCGACAAATGGGCGTGCAATTTCCTCAGCGGTCAAACCCATTGCATAATAATAGCTGCGGTGCGGGGCGCGTTCCGGGCCAACGGAAACGTGACGGCTGGGCAATTTGGATTTGTCGAATTGGTTTGGCATGTTGATCTCCGTTATCGCCGCCGCCTTTACGCGTTTTTATGTGGTTAAGCCAAGCTGTTCCGAAACAAAATGGCACATTCCCGACAAAATATGTGCAAATCTTGCTTGGCCCGCAGCATCGCCAACCAAATCCTGTCGCATTTCAATCCCAACATAGGGAATGTCATTGGCCTCTGCATGCCGGTTCATGGTCGCGTTCAGCAATTTGCCTGAATATGGCAGCTGGTCACCGACGTTGAGGCCGGCATCCTGTAAGAACGGGATTGCCGTTTTCGATGCCGCTTCGTGGGCATTGTACAGCACACCAACATCCCATGGACGTGCCTCGTCTGGCCGTGTTTTCAATGCGGGTGTAAAGCTATGCAGCGACAATATGATTGCTGGCCGGCGCTCCAGCAAAAGCGTTTCTAGCCGGTCATGATAGGGGCGGTGATATTGCGCGATGCGGTCCAAACGCTGTTTTGCGTCCAAATCATTGCCGGGAATGTGACGCCCATCGCTTTCGCTTGGGATAGCGCCAGTTTCGTCTTCCTCGCGATTTAGGTCGACGAGCAAACGGGAATAACGTCCGAGGAACGCGGCAAAACGCGCGTCTTGCGTCAATATATGCGCAACCGGATCAACGCCAATGTCCCACGCAATATGGGCATTGAGGTTATCCGCGCCCAACCCCAACACAACGTCGCCGGGAACCGCATTTGATGCATGGTCGCCAATGATTAGGAAAGCACCGCTTTTGGGTTCGCCCAATATCCGGAAGGGATCAGCCATCATCGCAGCTCGGTTCCCATCGACCACCAACGGGGGTCCAGCAGCGAAGTAGCCGCTTCCAAATCCTCGGCCTCCGCAAAAAGCGCGAAACAGGTGGCGCCTGATCCCGACATGCGAACCATGGCGGGGTTGGCGCGCGCAAGTATGTCCAAAATGTCTGTGATGGCGGGACAAATGGCCGCCGCAATGGGTTCAAGGTCGTTTCGCCCCGAAAGCGCAGCGTGCCAAATGTCGCGCCGCGCAACTGGTCCTTTGTCCTTACCGTCCCATGCCTTAAAAATGGCCGCTGTCGATACCGACTGCAACGGGTTGACCAGCAACAGATGCCGCGCAGGCACAGTGCTGTCATCGCGCAATATAAGCGCGGTTCCGGTTCCGCTGCCAAAGCTCGTGCGGCTATAAACGCAGGCGGGAATGTCCGCGCCGAGCGGCGCCAATATATCCGCAAGTTCCTGCTCGCTGGCCTGAATATCCCACAGCCGGTTCAACAACCGTGCCGCTGCTGCAGCGTCGGCCGAACCGCCACCGATACCCGACGCAATTGGCAGGTTTTTTGTCAGGCGGATGGACGCGCCGTTGGTAATGGAAAAATGGGCGCGAAG
>JBILBJ010000087.1:0-7390 GCA_044353705.1 Sphingorhabdus sp.
AGCGACGATTAATGTCCGTTCGAACTGCCCGGTATTTTCCGCGTTGATCCGGAAATAGGTGGAAAGCTCCATCGGGCAGCGCACGCCTTCGGGGATGTAGACGAACGTGCCATCGGAAAAGACCGCGCAGTTGAGAGTGGCGAAATAATTGTCGTGCATCGGCACAATCTTGCCGAGATATTTGCGGACAAGGTCAGGATATTCCTTAATCGCCTCCGAAATGCTGCGGAAGATAACGCCAGCGCGCTCCAATTCCGCGCGGAAGGTTGTGGCGACCGAAACGCTGTCAAACACGGCATCAACCGCGACGCGGCGTTGGGGCAAGCCGCCATCTTCGCCGCCTTCGACACCGGCAAGCAACTTCTGTTCGGCAATTGGAATGCCTAGCTTTTCATAAACGCGCAGGATTTCGGGATCGACCTCGTCCAGTGAATTCAGCTTTGGCTTCGCCTTGGGCGCGGCATAATAATATGCGTCCTGATAATCGATGGGCGGGACATTGAGCTTGGCCCAATCCGGCGCTGCCATCGTTTTCCACATGGCAAAGGCCTTAAGCCGCCATTCGAGCATCCATTCAGGCTCATTCTTTTTTGCCGAAATGAAGCGGACGGTATCTTCGTTCAGACCCTTTGGCGCGAAATCGGTTTCGATGTCCGACGACCAGCCATGCTCGTAATCAGCAACCTTTTCGGCGGCGTCCCACGCGGCCTTGTCTTTGATTTCAATATCGTCGGTCATCGCGTCAGTCCTGCCAAATTGATTTGCGCAAGCGCACCGCGCACAGCGTTGTTGACGACGGGCCAATGCGATTGGACGTGGCAGCTGCCTTCTTTCGCACAATGCTGACCCAAGGCGTGTTTATGCGTATCGCAGCACGCGGTCATCGCAATTGGGCCTTCGACAGCCTCAATAATATCCGCCAGGTTGATGGCCGCAGCAGGACGGGCAAGCGTGATGCCACCCCCCGTGCCACGTGCCGAACGCAAAAGGCCCGCCTTGGTCAACATGCTCACCAGCTTTTGAGTCGTGGGCAGCGCAAGGCCGGTTTCGGTCGCAAGGTCCGTCGCAGATACGCGCGCAGAGCCGCAATGGCGCGAAGCCGCGCTCATAACCACCACTGCATAATCTGCCATATTCGACAAACGCATAACATTGACCCTAATCAGATAAATTTACTCCGATTGGGGGCAGATGGTCCCTTTATCCGCGGAAATCAACCCAGAAAGGATTCTATATTGCGGTAGTTTTCCTTGCCCAGCCGCATGCGCTTTTGAACGTTCACGATATTTTTTGGGGTTAAGCGGCCTTATTTCCGTAATTTGCCGGCGACGTAACTTTCCAATTTCTGTGTTTCTTCAGCAGAAAAACGCAGGCCCAGCTTACTGCGCCGCCACAATATGTCGCTTGCGGAGCGCGCCCATTCCTGGCCGATCAAATAGTCGACTTCGCGCGCATAAAGTCCGTGGCCAAAATGCGTGCCGAGATCTTTGCTGGTGTTGGCATCGGCCAGAATTGATCGCGTCAGCGTCCCATAGCTGCGCACCCAGCGGTGGGTGAGCGGAGCAGGCAGAAACGGATATGCGCACTGCAGTTCATCCGCCAAGTGATCTGCACCGTCGGTCGGAAAGTCGCCACCCGGAAGCGGCTGTTGGAGGGTCCAGCTTCGTCCGTAGAGAATAGGCATATATCCGGCGAGCTTTTTGACGGCGCTCTCTGCCAAGTGGCGGTACGTTGTAATCTTTCCGCCGAAGACAGACAGAATCGGCGCTTGCCCACCGGCATCAACGTCGACTTCGAAATGGTAACCGCGCGATGCGGTTTCGGGCTTGCCTGACCCGTCATCGACCAATGGCCGGACACCGGCATAGCTGTATATGACGTCCGCCGCAGTGATCGTTTGTTTGAAATAAGCGCCTGCGGATTCGCAAATATAATCGATTTCTTCGGGCGTCGCGAAAACGTCGTCGAGCGAACCTTTGTGATCGGCATCGGTCGTGCCGATCAGGGTGAAATCATCCTCATAGGGAATGGCGAAGAAGATCCGGCCATCGGGGTTTTGGCAGAAATAAGCCTGCGGCGTATCGAACATTTTGCGCACAACGATATGTGACCCGCGCACAAGCCGGATGGTTTCGGCTGCGTTGCGTTGGCGCCCGGTGGTGCGCGCAAGCAGTTCAAGCACCGCTGGCCCTGCTGCGTTGGCAACGGCGCGCGCATTGATGGGTGGCTGCCCTGCAATTTCGATATGCCAGATTCCATCGCGTCGTTCGATGTGCGTCACTTCGGAGTGCGTGCGGATTTCCGCGCCATGTTGCGCTGCGTCCATGGCGTTAAAGATCACCAATCGGGCGTCATCGACCCAGCAATCGGAATATTCGAAGGCGGTTGTGAATCCCGGCTTCAGCGGCTTACCGGCGGGTTCAGACGCAAGCTTTACGGTGCGAGTCGCGGGCAGCAGTTTGCGGCCGCCAATATGGTCATATAAAAACAGGCCCAGGCGGACGAGCCACGCGGGCCGAATGCCCTTTTGATGCGGCAGGATGAAGCGCAGCGGCCAAATGATGTGCGGCGCGATGGCCCACAAACGCTCGCGCTCAATCAGGGATTCCCGCACCAGCGCGAATTCATAATGCTCAAGATAGCGCAGCCCGCCGTGAATGAGCTTTGTCGATGCAGAGGATGTGCCGCGCGCAAGATCGCCGCGCTCAAGCAAGACAACCTTTGCGCCCCGCCCGGCCGCGTCGCGCGCAATGCCCGCACCGTTTATGCCGCCGCCGATTACGGCGAGGTCAAAAATTGGCTGGCTCATAAAAATCCCCAAGCAAAGGTGGCCGCGGCAATGAAAGCGGTCAAAGTGGCGAGCATGACGGGCAGCATCGCCTTCCAACCTTGCCCGAGTAACAGATCAAGCCGTGACCGCATAGCGGTTGCGGTAACGGCGAACAAGAGCATCGCCTTCGATGCCAGCAGGCCATATTCGCCCACCCATTTCGGTGCGTCGACAAAAGAGTTGACGGCAACCACCGCGAAAAATGCAATGATAAACCAAGGCAGTTTCAACTTCGCGGCAAGGCTTTTCTGTTGGCCATTGCCCGCACCGATCGCGAGGCCAATGAGCGCCACTGCAGGGGCCAACAAGGCGACGCGCGAGAGCTTTACTATGGTAGCCGTTTCACCGGCGGATTGGGAAAAACTATAGCCACCGCCCAGCGCCTGCGCGACATCATGAATCGCCGCGCCCATCAGGAAACCCGCCTGACGATCGGTAAAGGCAAGCTGCGCCGCGATCAGGGGATAAAAGGACATGGCGATAGCACTGGCGAGCGAAACCCCCACCAACGTCAGCGTGAATTGGTTCTGGTTCAGCCGCTCGCGGCCAATAACGGCATAGATGGCCAAGGCAGCGGACGCGCCGCAAATCGCCGTTGCGCCGCCCGCAAGCCAACCTGCATAATTGCTTTGTCCACCCAGTCGCGCACCAAGCAGGCCTGCACCCATCACCAGCGCCATGATGCACACCAGCCCCAGAAACGCGAGTGCACCCAATCCACCGATCTGCATGACGGTCACCTGCGTTCCCAACAGAACGATGCCCCACCGCAAGCAAGAGGTGCCGCAGAAATCAAGGCCCGGATGAACCTTTTGCTCAGCCGACATAAAATTGAGCGCCAAACCAAGCAGAAGCCCCGCCAATATGACGGGCATGGCATAATGTTCGGAGAACCAAGTCGCCGCGACCGACGCGATACCAACGACAGCAAGACCCGGGAACAATGCGCGGATCATCAATCGTTTGCGCGGTGCCGGATTGTCCTCAGCAAGATATGTCTCGCCATACAGGTCAGCGATATAATTCGCGTTTATGTCTTGCGGTGTCATATGGCCTTCTATAGGCAGATGCATCAGAAGTTCCAGCATAAAGCAGGTTGGACTATACGCCAAGTGGACACAGTCATGCGCAGGGGTGAAGCGAAGTGAAGCCTATCACACCAACATTGCGTTGGATCCTTTTCGGACTGTTATGTGTCGCGGGTATCTTCAATGCGATGGATCGGCCGGTCATTGCGATCCTTAAGCCTGACATATCCGCCGATCTCGGCTGGAACGATACTGATTTTGCCAATCTGGCTTTTGTGACGCAGGTTGCGGCGGCGCTGTCATTCTTGTTTACCGGCTGGCTGGTGGACAAATTGGGCGTGTTGCGATCGATGGTAGCGGGTGTAACGACCTGGAGCCTTGCAGCCATGGCACATGGGTGGGCGATTGCCGGATGGCATGTTGTCGCCGCGCGCATCGGGCTTGGTGCGACCGAAGCCGTGCAGACACCGCTGACCATCAAGACTGTCGCGACCCTGTTTCCAGCAGACAAACGGTCATTTGCTTTTGGGGTAGGCACGGCAATTGCGGGCCTTGGTACAATTGCCATGCCCTTTTTCATTCCAGTGATTGCGGCCATCTGGGGATGGCGCGGCGCGCTTATCTTTGGAGGCATCGGTGGATTTGTCACGCTTGCGTTATGGCTGTGGTTCGCACGAGGCGTAAAATTTGATGATCAGGCGGAAGATGCCAATCGCGACTTTGCCGATGGCGGCGCGCCATATGGACCGATATTGCTTGAACGGCGTACGTGGGCGATTGTCATCGCGAAAGCGCTGTCCGACGCAACATGGTGGCTCATAAATTTCTGGCTACCCGATTTTTATCGGAAGGAATTCGGCCTTACGACCAGCGAACTCGCAATACCTTTGGCTATCGCTTTTTTTGGCTCGGGCGCGGGTGCATTGTTCGCAGGCTGGCTGTCGACCCGACTTTTGGAAGCGGGCTGGAGCGTCAACCGCGTACGCAAGACGATCATGCTGGGATCCGCAGCCATCGTCGTGCCGCTGCCGTTCGTACTTACGCTGGATTCATTTTGGCCAGTGGCGATCATGATGGGCGTCGTCATGGCCGGACATCAGGGTTTTTCCCTGTCGATATTTTCCATCATTACCGATGTTGTGCCACGCGCAAAGGTTGGCCGCGTAACGGCCTTTGGGGCATTCATGGGGAATATGGGCGGTGCCTTGATCCAATTGGTGACTGGCGCCGTTTTGGCGGCAGGGCTTGGCTACACGCCTTTATTTATCTTTGCGGCTGTGTCTTATCTGCTTGCATTAGGCTGGCTGCACCTGTTGCTGCCGCATATCCGCCGGGCGGAAGGCGGGACTGAACCCGCCCCCGTTTGATACCGGGTCGGCTTAGCCAGCCTTGGCCAGGCCTTCTGCGTCCACAATGGCTTGCAGCTCGCCCGCTTCGTACATTTCCATCATGATGTCCGAACCACCCAGGAACTCGCCCTTGACGTAAAGCTGGGGTATGGTTGGCCAGTCGCTATAATCTTTGATGCCCGCACGGATTTCCATATCCTGCAAGACATCGACACTTTCATAAGCGACATTCAGATGGTCCAGAATGGCGATCGCCTTGCTGGAAAATCCGCACTGCGGAAACAATGGCGATCCTTTCATAAAAAGGACGACATCATTGCCTTTGACGATCTCATCGATCCGTTCGTTAACGCTCATTTCAATACTCCAATAATCAGGGGGTGGCTGTTGTCAGCTGAAGGGCATGCAAGACACCGCCCATGCGTCCGCCCAAAGCATCATATACGGCCTTGTGCTGTTTTACGCGCGGCATGCCGCGAAAGCTTTCGCTGACGACGCGTGCGGCATAATGGTTGCCGTCGCCCGCAAGGTCAGTGATTTCGACAAAAGCATCGGGAAGCGCGGCTTGAATCATTTCCTCAATTTCGTGGGCGTGCATTGCCATTATGCAGGCTCGATAAATTGACGGCGGGCTTCCACCATTTTGTCTTCGAGCGCAGCGCGGATCATCGCGTCATCCACGTCGATACCGGCCGATGTCAAATCGCCAAGCAGTTTACGGATAACGTCTTCGTCGCCCGCTTCTTCAAAGTCCGCCTGCACGACCGATGTCGCATAGGCTGTGGTTTCTTCAGGGGTCAGGCCCATTTTTTCGGCTGCCCACTGACCCACCAGCTTGTTGCGGCGGGCGGTTATCTTGAACAATAGGTCCGCATCATGTGCGAACTTGTTTTCAAAGGCTTTTTCGCGATTGTCGAAAGTCGTCATCATGCCGTTCCATTTTGCTGTTGTTCAAAGATAATGCCTGCATCGTCGCGCAACAAGGCCGGTCTTGTTAAATGTGTACGACCAGCTTTCCAACCGCTGCGCGGTCACCCAACCGTGCGATTGCCGTTCCGGCGTCCGCAAGCGCGAATGTTTCCGAAATGCGCGGCTTGATCTTGCCCGCTGCATATAGGTCAAACAGCTCGGCAATGTTGGCGTGATTTTTCTGCGGCGTACGTGCGGCAAAGGCGCCCCAGAAAACGCCGCATACGTCGCAGCTTTTCAGTAGCGTGAGGTTTAATGGCAATTTCGCGATTCCGGCGGGAAAGCCAACAACGAGAAACTTGCCTTCCCACGCAATCGACCTGACCGCAGGTTCGCTATAGTCGCCACCCACGGTGTCATAAATGATATTATAGCCGTCCCGGCCCGCGGCTGCTTTGAACAGCTCGGCGACAGCCTTGGACTGGTCCTTATCGAACGGCTGGTGCGGGTAGACGACCACTTCGTCAGCGCCAGCTTCGCGCGCGATGTCTGCCTTTGCCTCGCTGGAGACACCAGCGACAACACGGCCGCCAAATGCCTTGGCCAGCTCAATCGCCGAAATCCCGATGCCGCCTGCGCCGCCCAACACAAGGACATTGTCGCCCGACTTCATATGGCCGCGATCCTTCAGCGCATGGATTGATGTGCCATAGGTCATCAACAAAGCTGCGCCATCGTCAAAGGACATGGCGTCGGGCATTTTGAAGCAATTGAACGCTCCGATGGCGACTTTTTCGGTTAGACCGCCATTGCCGCACAGGCCAATGACGCGGTCGCCAATGGCAAAGCCGGTAACGCCTTCGCCAATGGCTTCGACTGTGCCCGCAATTTCGCCGCCCGGCGCAAAGGGGCGCTCAGGTTTGAATTGATAGAGGTCGACAATCATCAGCGTGTCGGGAAAATTGATTGAACAGGCCTTTACCGCGACCACAACCTGACCGGGGCCGGCGGCGGGTTCAGGCAATTCGCCCATGACAAGTGTTTCTGGGCCGCCGCTTGCGGTTGATAATAATGCGCGCATGTCTCTCTCCTAAACGGGGTTTGGCGCCAGCCAGGGCCGGTCCGCAGATAATTTGGCTTCGTACACTGAAATCGCATCGCTGCTTTTCAACGTTAGGCCGATTTCGTCTACACCGTTGATCAGGCAATGTTTACGGAATGGGTCGATTTCAAATTCGAACCGGTCCTGAAACGGGGTGGTGACGGTTTGCGTT
>JBILBJ010000088.1:0-7371 GCA_044353705.1 Sphingorhabdus sp.
TTCCAGAATATGTTTCTGTAGACGGCAACGACAAGGTTACTTTCGCGCGTATCCCAACGCTCGACGAAGTACCTTACCCCGTTAAGATGGAACCAAATTTGGTCGTCGAATTCTATTCGCGTTAATCTTACAAACAATCTTACGAAAAAGGCGGTCCTTGTGGCCGCCTTTTTTGTTTGAGCCTGACCGGCGGGTCTGGCAGAAGGCGCGCAATAATCTTTCCCCCTTAGGAGAATTTCATGCGCCTGCTGTCTCTGGCCCTTGTATCTGTTTTGGCTCTCACCACCGCCTGTCAAAAGGATGCGTCGTTGGACGTCTCCATGGACGCACTGCCGCAAGTCGAAGTCCCCGCGCTTTCCGAAGCGACCATGAAGGACGTGACACGCGAATTGTCACTCGACAGCTATGAAGGCCGCGCACCGGGCTCCGTCGGCGAAGAGAAAACCGTCGCTTATCTGATATCCAAATATAAAGCGGCAGGACTTGAACCCGGCAATAACGGCAGCTGGACGCAGGATGTGCCGCTGATCGAAATCACCGCGAAAAATGTGTCGGCGCTCACGATTGCCGACCGCAGCGGCAAGGCTATGTCATTTGCCTATGGCAACGAATATGTCATCGGCAGTTACCGCGAGACACCCAAAACCGATATCAAGCAAAGCGAAATGGTCTTTGTCGGTCACGGCATTGTCGCCCCTGAAAAGGGCTGGAATGATTATGCTGGCGTCGATGTTAAGGGCAAAACCGTCGTCGTCATGATCAACGACCCCGATTTCGAAAATGAAGGCCTTGATGGCCCGTTCGGTGGTAAGGCGATGACCTATTACGGACGCTGGACATATAAATTTGAAGAAGCCGCGCGTCAGGGCGCTGCTGCCGTTTTGATCATCCACGACACTGCCCCCGCGGCATATGGCTGGAATGTCGTCAACTCCAGTTGGACAGGCACGCAATTCCTGGCGCAGTCAAAAGATGGCGGAAAGAGCCAGACAAAAGCCAATGGCTGGATTCAGAAATCCGTAGCCAAGGAAATTTTTGCAGCCGCTGGTCAGAATCTCGACAAGCAAATGGCCGCGGCCAAGCAAAAAGGCTTTAAGGCGGTTCCGCTGAACCTCTCTGCATCGATGAACTTCGAAAATGACATCGCGCGCAAGGCGAGCAAGAATGTCATTGGTGTCATCAAAGGCACCAAGCGCCCTGACGAATATGTGCTGTACACGGCGCATTGGGACCATCTCGGTCGGTGCACGGCCGCGCCCGACGGCGACGACATTTGTAACGGCGCAGTCGACAATGCTACTGGCACTGCAGCTTTGGTCGCATTGGCAGAAGGCTTTGCCAAGGCCGGCGCACCGGAGCGTTCGGTTGTGTTCCTTGCAGTGACTGCGGAAGAAAGTGGCCTGCTTGGTTCGAAATTCTACGCTGAAAACCCCGTCTTCCCGCTGTCGCAAACCGTGGGCGGCGTGAACATGGACGCATTCTCCATGTCTGGTCCCGCAAAGAATTTGACCGTCATCGGCAAAGGCAAATCGCAACTTGATGTCTATCTTGAGGCTGCGGCAAAGTCCGAAGGCCGGACACCGGAAATGGAACCAACACCGGAAAAGGGCTTCTACTATCGCTCTGACCATTTCAGCTTTGCCAAACTGGGCGTACCGATGGTGTATTTCGAAGGCGGCGATGATTTGGTCACCGGCGGTAAAGCCGCGGCGATGGCCGCAGCGGAAGATTATGAAAAAAACCGTTACCACGCGCCCGGCGACGAATTTGACGAAAAATGGGATTGGTCAGGCGTCATGTCCGACTTGAAACTATATTATCGTGTTGGCCGGATGTTGGCGATGACCGACGCATGGCCAAACTGGAACGACGGCGACGAATTCCGCGCTGTCCGCGACAAGAGCCGCAGCGGGAAATAAGCCAATGACGTTCCGCATGCCCGCTGAATGGGCACCCCATGAAGCCGTCTGGATTGGCTTTCCCAGTTCTGCGGAATATTGGGGTGCGCCGCTCCAGCGTGCGCAGCAGCAAATGGCCGCCTTTGCCAATGCGGTGCACGCATCGGGCAAAGGTGAACGCGTGCATGTGATTGCCGGCAATGCAGAGGCCATGGCCGTCGCCCAGGGACTACTTGACGCTGGCGTCCATGTCGAACTGCGCCAAATTGGTGATGTCTGGTTGCGTGACACAGGCTGCATCATCGTGAAAGATGGGGATCGGAGGATTGCCCGTAATTTCGGCTTCAATGGCTGGGGAAACCGGTTCGACTATCCCGGCGATACAAGCATTGGCCATGAATTGGCGGCAGATTTCGGTTTTGAAATTGCACAGGCGGATTGGATATTGGAAGGCGGATCGATTGATGTCGACGGTGAAGGCCTCGCCGCGACGACCGTCGATTGCCTGTTAAACCCGAACCGCAACACGGCGCTTGATAAATCCGCCATTGAAGAACGGCTGCGCGCTGACTTGGGGATAGAACGTTTGCTTTGGCTCGGCGACGGCCTCGCCAACGACCATACTGACGGCCATATTGATAATTTGGCCCGCTTTGTTGGCCCGAACCATATTCTGGTTCCCAGCAGCGCCGGACCCGACGATCCAAACCAAGCTGTCTTTGAAGATGCCCGCGCGCGCGCAGAAGCGTTCGGATGCAAAGTAACGCTGATGCCCTCGGTTAGCCGTTTTGAACAAGACGGGGAAGTGGTGCCGGCAAGTTATATGAATTTCTACATCGGCAACCGCGCTGTCGTCGTGCCGATTTATGGCAGCGTGAACGATGATGCCGCAATCGAAGTGTTGGCAAACATCTACCCCGAACGCGACGTTATCGGCGTCATGGCGGATGCGGTATTAACCGGCGGCGGAAGCTTTCACTGTTCCAGCCAACAAGTACCTATTTGACGCTATTGGATATCAACGCGAAACATTGCATATTCCCAAAACAACCAACCAAGAGGACGCCCCCTATGAAAAAGACTTTTCTAATTGCCCTCGCCGCCACAGCGCTTGCAGCACCCGCTTATGCTAACCACCATAGCATGAGCAAAGCCGAGCATCACAAAATGCATAAGGAACATAGCGAGCGGCTTGCAAAAATCCTCGCCGACCCGGCGCGCGGTGCAGATGCCAAGCGCGATCAATATCGCCATCCGGCCGAAACGTTCGAATTCTTCCGTTTGCACCCTGACCACGTCATTGGCGAATATGCGCCGGGTGGCGCATGGGTTTCGCGTATCCTTGGTCGTTATGTGAACGAAAAAGGCAAATATACCGGCCTGTATTTCGGCACAAAAAGCCATTTCAGCGATCAACAGAAAGCCGGCATCGCGGCGAACATTGCAAAGTTCCCTGCCGATGTCGCTGCGGTATCCGGACGTCCGGCGACAGATTTCAACGCGTTTTCGCTCAGCGAAGTTCCAGAGGGCGCAAAGGGGTCGTTCGACCGCATAATTGTGATGCGCATGCTGCACAATATGATGAACTGGAACATCGCAGATTCCGAAATCAAGGCGATGCGCGACCTGTTGAAGGACGATGGCTTGCTGGGAATCGAACAGCATCGCGCCAAGGCAGATGCGCCGTTCAGCTACTCCAATGGCACCAAAGGCTATATGCGTGAGGCCGACATCATCAAGTTCATGGAAGTGAACGGATTTGAGCTGGTCGCCAAAAGCGAAATCAACGCTAATCCAAAGGACAGCGCAAATTGGCCCGATGGCGTCTGGACGCTTCCGCCAGCGTTGCGTTTGAAAGACGTCGACCGTGCGAAGTACGAAGCCATCGGTGAAACCGACCGCATGACATTGTTGTTCAAAAAACGGCCCTAATTGTTGCATTAGCGTTGCCCAGCCAGCCGATGCCCCTCTTAATGCCGTGAATTTTGCGGTTGGGGCATCGCTTGTGGCGCGTACTGACCGCTGGCATAGCAACGACAATATTATTGCATCTGGTAACAATCGTGATTGCAGCGCGTTTCGGCGTCCGGCTATAGACGCCGCATGACCCGAAATATCACCGTTGCCGCGTTGCAACTGCCCCTATCGGCAAGCGAAGCCGAAAATATCGATGCTGTATGCGACCTCGTATCACAGGCCGCAGAGCAAGGCGCGCATATCATTCTGCCGCCTGAACTGTTTTCAGGCCCCTATTTCTGCAAAACGCAGGAGGAAGAACATTTCGCGCTGGCGCGGCCAACGCTTGAGCATCCGTCCGTCATCGCAATGGCGAAACTTGCCAAGCAACTTGGCGTTGCCATTCCTACAAGCTTTTTCGAACGTGATGGCGCGCATTTCTATAACAGCGTCGCGATGATTGGTCCCGATGGCGAAATTATCGGCATCTATCGCAAAAGCCACATTCCCGACGGCCCGGGCTATCAGGAGAAATATTATTTCCGCCCTGGAAACACCGGGTTCAAAGTTTGGGAAGTTTTTGGCACGCAAATCGGCGTCGGCATCTGCTGGGACCAATGGTACCCCGAATGTGCGCGGGCCATGGCATTGATGGGCGCTGAGCTGCTTTTCTATCCGACAGCCATTGGCGCAGAGCCACAGGATGCGACGCTGGATACACGGCACATGTGGCGCCGGGCCATGGTGGGCCACGCGGTATCAAACTGCATGCCTGTGATTGCCGCAAACCGCATCGGCGCAGAAGCCGACCATGGCGGTCTGGCACAAAAATTCTATGGTACCAGCTTCATCGCGAACGAATGGGGCGATGTTGTCTGCGATTTGGATGATGCTGAAACCGGCATATTGGTTGCAACATTCGATCTGGATCAAGCCCGCGCCCACCGCGCAAGCATGGGCTTCTTCCGCGATCGGCGCCCGCAATTATACAGCCGGCTTGCAGAGGATATCTAAGCTGTCACATCTCTACCTCATCGGCATTGGCTCTAATCAGCCACATGCAATCATTGGCGCGCCAAGCAAGATCATCGTGCAAGCGGTCGCCGCGTTGGAAATGGACGATATCGACGTCTTCGCGCATTCGGCGACGATCCAATCCAGCCCCATGGGGCCCTCCTCACGCCAGTTTGCAAATGCGGCGGCGGTTGTGTCCACCGATCTTGAGCCCCCTGCTCTGCTTGCGCGCCTGCAAGAGATTGAGCACCATTTCGGTCGCGTCCGGCGCGGCCAAAGCTGGCGGGCACGTGTGCTCGACCTGGATATCCTATTGTGGTCCGGCGGCGTGTGGGCGGACAGCAATCCGGCCTTGGCCATTCCCCATCCCGGACTATGTTCGCGGGGTTTTGTCCTGACCCCTGCGGCCATGATTGCCCCCGATTGGCGTGAGCCGCTGACGGGCCTGACCATAAGGCAGCTACAATCGCGATTTATCCGACCAAAGGCGCTTGACCGCACAAGTTCCCGCCATTAGGGGGAGCGCTCTCGCACGGACCATTTCGCGGTCCGCTAGGGGGCCCTTAGCTCAGTCGGTAGAGCAACTGACTTTTAATCAGTAGGTCGCTGGTTCGAACCCAGCAGGGCTCACCATTGTTTTTCAATGGTTTATCCAAATAGTCCGCGTGGCTTATTGTCAATATGGTGGCGCTAGCCATCACCTTGGCATCCGGCACGCGTAACACCGTAAGACGCATGATAGCACGATTTCGAGAGGGTGCTTTGAAGCATCTCGGCTTCCTCTCGATTGCGCCAATTCTACTGTCGATGCGGCAGCTTGCAAACGCCTCCCACCGCGCACTTATCGAGGTATCGGCTACGCCTGCTTTCCAAAGCTGCGATACGCAAGGCCGAGTAGCCCAATCATAGCTGCTTCAATAATCATTGGCGGAACTGTGGTCGGCGCGGTCCCGTCTAATGCGATGCTCACGAAGCGGCCGAGCAGCGCAAATGTTAGCAACATCAGGGGCACCATCAAAGGCGTGCGGTCCGCGCGCCAGGCACCGATCAGCGAAAAGATAGCGCCGGTGAGGAAGAACGCCGGAAAGTCGGCACGCATCGTTGCCATTCCTTGCGTCCCCAACGGAGACAGCGCAAATTCGGTTGCCATTTTCGACGGATTGAACAGAAAGCCCAAACCAATCAGGAAGTTTAACAGTCCGACCATTCCGACAAGAATTTGCATTGTTCTTTTCATATTTTGAACTCCCCATAATATGACATTGATAATGTCATTATGTTGCGCCAAACAGAATGGCAAGTCCAATGGGAATAAACGGTTATGCGCACTAACAGCCAGATAATGTTGGGGTTCGCATGAGCGGATATCTGCACAGTCCGTGGCCCGCCGAGGATGGTGAGCCGATGCGCTTGCAGGCTTTACCGCCGCCTTGCGCTTGACGATGACAGTGTTGGGTGCGTCGCGCGCGCCTATTACATCAGGCACCAGCTAGGCGTTCACGATGACAGACTAAGGCAGTCTTTCGAACGTGAGGCCCGCATGCACCTCAAGCCGCTTGATCAATTTATCACCCAAAATCGTTGCTGGCGTCCAAAAGCCGCCCGGAACATCGTCAGGCACGTCTTTGGCAAGGCAGGCGGCAGCTTGAGACAGCATCTTTGCCGTTGATCCATAGCCTGGATCTCTGTCACCCGTGACGCGGCAACGGATCGTTTCGCCCTTGGCCGTTGACCCGAGGAAAACAATATCAAAATTTCCTGCAAGCTGCGCTTTTTCGCTTGGCCCCTCACCCGGCTTGGGCAAGACAAAAGTTTCCAGCAGCCAGCGGATTGGGGGCACGGCCAGACCGATCATAAGGGCGTTGGCACCCCAATGCGCCGCGCGCGCCTTTTGCTTGCCGGAACCGCCCTGCCCCGTCACCACGGCTTCCTCATATTTGAATTCAATGCCATAGCTGTTGTTGCTCAGGGCATTTGACCGGTGCACAACCCGTGCGTTGATACCGGCCATGATAAACGGCGCAATCCAAGCGCCATAGACATTGTCATATGCGATCTGCACATCCGGCTGCGTGATAGTGAACCCATGATTTTGTGGGCAAAGGCTATAAGGGTCTTTAAGTTCGCGTCGCAGATCGGCGTCGCTGACCGCTTCCTTGACCATGTTAATCATGCTTGCGATGGTGCCGCCGGACGCGCCGCCTTTCATGCTGACAACCCGCATGTTTATCCGGTCACAACTATGTCCGAATTGTTCCAATGCGCCGCGTTGCAGAAAATGGACGCCCAGATCGGACGGGATGCTGTCAAAGCCACAGCAATGCACAATCCGCGCACCGCTTTTGATTGCGTCAGCTTCATGCCGCAATTGCATTTTGCGGATCCACTGCGGCTCGCCAGTTAAATCGCAATAATGGGTCCCGGTGGTGGCGCAGACCTGAACAAGCAAGTCACCATATAGCGCATAGGGACCGACCGTTGACATGACGACAGTGGTGTGCGC
>JBILBJ010000089.1:0-7292 GCA_044353705.1 Sphingorhabdus sp.
GCGCGCCTGAACGCCGCCATTGTTTGGATCCATGATATCGCCAAAACGCGATGCGCTGGCGCCCGTGCCACCGCTAATGAAATGATCGATTTGACGCATAGCTCTTCTCCTAATTCCCTGCGCCGCCAATGCCCGTGTCGGACCATTAATGCAACCTCGGTATATTATGGTTCAAAAATTGGTGACGGTGCATATATGGGCTTCGGAACGCAGCAATATCCTTATCCTTCATTTTTTCAGGAACCCGCATGATCACGCTATTGGCTCGGACCTCGCTATTGGTGATCGCCATCGGTACGCCTGCTGCTTATGCGCAGGAGAGTGCGGATCCCGTCATCATCGTCACTGGAAAAGGACTCAACCAGACGAAGGGTGACCCCGCTTATGGTTCGGTAGAAATCGACCGCGCGCGCTTAACCAGCGAAGCATCTGGTCGCATCGAAAATATCCTCGCCGATGTCGCTGGCTTTCAACAGTTCCGGCGTTCGGACAGCCGGTCAGCCAATCCATCGGCGCAGGGGGCCACCTTGCGCGCGCTTGGCGGCAATGCGTCAAGCCGCACTTTGGTGCTGCTTGATGGCGTGCCTCAGGCAGACCCGTTTTTTGGTTACATCCCCTTTAGCGCAATCACCCCCGAACGGTTATCATCCATTCGCGTCACGCGCGGCGGCGGCAATGGCGCCTTTGGTGCAGGGGCCGTCGCAGGGACCATCGAACTGAACAGCGCAGGCCGGGCCGACCTGCCCGACACGGCATTGTCGGCCTTTTACGGCAGCGGCAACGCGAGCGAATTGTCCGCTGGCCTTGCGACTGACCTCGGTGCCGGACTTGTAAGTATATCGGGTCGGTGGGATCGCGGCGACGGCTTTTACACAGCGCCAAGCGCAACCCGCCAGCCAACCGACGTCCGCGCCGCTTACGACAGCTGGTCAACCGGATTGCGCGCCGTTGCGCCATTGGCGGACGGGGTTGAATTGCAATTCCGTGGACTGCTGTTTCAGGACAACCGCACCTTACGCTTTGCAGGCGCAGACAGCAGCTCCGAAGGACAGGACGCGAGCATCCGCATCGTGTCGCAGGGCCGCTGGCAAGTCGACGCGTTGGCCTATGTTCAGGCGCGCAACTTTACCAACATCGTGATCAGCGCAACATCGTTCCGCAAAACGCTCGACCAACGCAACACGCCATCCACTGGGGTCGGCGGCAAAATTGAGGTCAGGCCTCCCGTCGGCGGCGATCATCAATTGCGCATTGGCGTCGATGCGCGGTTGTCCGAAGGCGAGCTGTTTGAGGATGTGTATAGCGGCGTCACCGGCCTCGTCACTGCACGGCGCAACGCCGGTGGCAACAGCGCGACATTTGGTGTTTTCGCCGAGAATGATACGACGATTGGCAATTTGACGCTGACCGGCGGCATCCGCGCAGATCGCTGGACCATCGACAATGGCTTTTTTGCTGAGCGCGCGACCAACGGAACCGTCGTGCGCGATGATGTCTTTACCGATCGCGCAAGTTGGCAGTCCAGCGCACGCGTTGGCGCACTTTATACGGCGACCGATGGCCTCGCGCTCCGTACCGCCGCCTATACCGGTTTTCGTTTGCCCACGCTGAACGAACTCTACCGACCGTTCACCGTCTTCCCCTTAGCAACGCGCGCCAATGAAGCGTTGAACGTGGAAAAGCTGCGCGGTGTCGAGGCGGGGTTTGATGTCCGGCCCGCCACTGGCATGACCCTTGGCGCGACATTATTCTACAACAGGCTCAACGACGCCATCGCCAACGTCACGATTGGCAACAACCTGCGCCGACGCGACAATGTCGATGCTGTCATTGCCAAGGGCGTCGAGCTAACCGGCGAAGCGCAATTTGGTGCGGTCAGCGTTGCCGCATCTTACGCGTTCAGCCACAGCAAAGTACGCGCATCGGGCATAGCCAGCGGCCTCAATGGACTCACCCCGGCACAAAGCCCCCGGCATGCCGCAAATGCGACGGTGCGCTGGACGCCAAGCGCCGACGCCATATTGTCGGCAACCGCCCGTTATGTCGGCGCACAATTCGAAGATGACCTTCAGGTAAATATTTTGCCATCGGCGCTGACCTTTGATGGCTTTGCACAAATCCCCCTCACCCGGCAGATCGCATTGACCGGCCGGGTGGAGAATATCCTCAATGAACAAATTGTGACCCGCAAAGTGGGAACGTCCATCGACCTTGGAACACCCCGGATATTCTGGATCGGCCTAAAATTTTCAGCCCGATAGCGGCGTCGGGTCGGGACCCTTGTCCATCCTGGAACGCCGCAGGCCCTTGCCCATATTTGCGCCGCAAAAGCACAGGCGCAGCATCAGCGCCAGTGCGACTGTGGCAGTTATTGCATGAAACCCAAATTAGCGCCGTTGAACCGACCAATGTTGGGCGAGATGCTTGGTAATTCGCTAGGCGCAACGCCGAACCACGTGGCCAGTGTTGCAGCATATTGATCCACTGAGATTGTTGGTAGCAAACGGCCAACGCCGACTTGGTCCGGACTTCTAACCGAGATTTGTGGTGCGACCCCGTAATAGCGGCCGCCGTTGACCGCGCCACCCATGATGAAGTGATGTGCGCCCCAGCCGTGGTCAGATCCATCACCATTGGACTGCAGCGTGCGGCCAAAATCAGACGCCGTGAATGTGGTCACTTTGTCAGCGACACCCAATTCCACGGTAGCGCGATAAAAAGCGTCCATTGCGAAGTCGACACGGTCCATCAGCGTTGCGTGCCCCACAATCAAATTGTCGTGATGGTCAAAGCCGCCCAAGTTTACCATGAACACTTGGCGCTTTACGCCCAGCGCTTGGCGAGCAGCTATTAATCGGGCCACAATTTGAAGCTGGTCAGCTAAAGTGTTGGTGCCGGACACTGGCCGGAATGACGTGGCAAGGGATGTCGGCTGGAGCGCCGCATTAACAACAGTTTCGGCGTCAATGGAGCGGCGTGCCACCCTATTATATTCAGCTTCAAACATATTGTTGCTCGACTGTGTCAACAACGTCCGAAGAGCGTTGCTGCCGGCCGTAGAGCCAAATAACGGGCTCTTTAAACCGCCGATGGAAGTTGCCCCTGTTGACGAAATTTGATAGGTAATCGCGTCTTTCCCGGCCAAAAACACCGCATTGCCCGCAGCCGAAATACAGGTGAAGAGTGAATTGGTGTTGCTGGATAAGGCAAGGTCCCCCATACGGCCACCCCAACCGTCTGTGGAACCTTCGGGCCTAGACGACTGCCATGTCGATTGTTGGTCATTATGCGAAAACAGCTTCGCAGGACGGGGGTTTGCGACCAAATTGCTGCTTTGATATTGGGCCAAAGTTAATGGTACAATAAGCGGGCCAACATTCAGCAATGGTGCAATTTTACCTGCATCAAATAAAGCTTTCATGCGGGTCATTTGCGGTGCGAGTGCATATTGCACATTATTGGTCAGCACTTGGCCGTTGGCGGGCGTGAGGGCCGTTGCCGCGAGAGAGGAACGCGCTAAGGTAATGCCACCTGCCGTTTGTCCAGGACCGCCACCACGAATGGCGCTATACAAGTCGTAATTCGCCGAGTCATAGGGTATCAATGTGCTATTATGGTCGTTGCCACCGTTAAAAAATACGCAGACCAATGCGCGATAATCATTACCTGCACTGAAGGCCGCTGCCTCCCCCATACCCGCAAGACCCATGGCCCAAGACCCAGCAGTCCCCGCCACAGCCAATTGTTTAGAGCGACGAAGGAAAGCGCGTCGTGATATATCTTCCATTTTGCTAATGTGCACGAGACGCTCCCTATTTTTGGACCAGATAATCGGGGGAGGCAAACACAAGAAGTGTCGCCAGATATACGCGTCGTTCCTTGTCTGCCAAGGCACTGGTGTCCGTGACGGTCGTCGCGTCGAGGGCAGTTTTGATAGCCGCTTTGGTGGTGTCGGAGAGCTGGTTTCCGGACAGTAACAAGGACAGCCTGTTCAGTAGGGCCGTAGTGTCGGAAACGATAGCGAGCTCACGCGTATATGCCGCTTTGACGTCATTGTTCAGGCCGTTGGCTGATCCGATGGCTGAAGCCATGAAGTTGATATAGCCAGCAACACTGACTTCGGTAACGATTTGAAATTCAGGTGCGACGAGCGCGTTGGTTGCAATGGCGGTGTTGGCAGGGACGTAACCTGGGCGGTAAAAATTAAATACAGACGGCGCGCGCAAGGGACTTTGCCCCAGGCTGGTGGCAGGATTGGACAAATTTGCGATAATCCAATTACCTGATCGCGATGTGGCACCGAAATTTCTGGCCCATTGTATAAAGCGCAATACCGGCTCACGAACTTTGCCAAAGGTCGGCGACGTTAGCCCGGCAGCATTTGTCGCTTCGTCATCAAGCAAAATGGCCTTGAATACCGCACGCAGATCACCACGAACGCCCGCACCATTATTGTTAAATATCTTGGCAACGCGGTCAACATAGGCAGCGCTGGGGTTACTCGTCACCAAACGCTGGATCATTTGTTTTGAAAAGAACGGGCCCACATTGGGATGGTTGAAAAGTGTGTCCAGCGCCAGTTTCATGGATGTTGGTGCATCGGTGTTGGCCGGAATAGTTGTGCCCAGAAATGTTTTTTCCAGCATGGAATGTTCGCTGCCGGTTTGTGGCCTGGACCATCTGGTCGTATCGCTTGTCATGCGCCTTATTACAGATTCTACGGGTGCGATTGTTTGTGATGGAAAACGAACAGAGGGCGTTCTGACCAAATTCGCATAGTCATAACTATAACCGGTAAATACGCGCGCGAGGTTCGACACGTCGGAACTAGTATATGTTTCGATGGGCTGGCCAGTGGTGCCAGTCTTTCTGGTGCCGTCATTATTAAGCTCATTCAAACCAATGGTGAAAAGCTGCATGACTTCACGCGCATAATTTTCGTCAGGCACGCGGCCGGTCCGCGTATCTTCTTTCTTGTTATTAAGCGTGCTCAGGTAAACACCCATTGCGGGGTTGAGGGTCACATCTTCGAGTAGCTGACGAAAATTTCCCAAAGCATTACGATTGAGAACATCCCAATAAGCGGCCATTGCATTGGACCGCCAGTCGATTTCGATGCCGTTGGTCGAAACGACAAAAAATTGGGAAAGCGCATACGCCATTCTTTTACGAACGGGGTCGGGGCTGGTGATCAACTGGTTCCAAACCATGTAATCCGCTAAATTGTCTCGGAAATAAAATTCGTCGACGGTCACTTTGTCGTACCCGCGCGATGAAAGCCAGTCGACACCGGTCTGGCTAATCGGAATGTCCATCTGCTTGTCGAGCCAGGCCACATAGCCCACAGAGCGAATGTCCGCGATTTCGGGTTCGGTCGCCGCAAGGCTGGCCTTCAAAATGAAACGGGCTGCTTCGCCATCTGTCGCAGGCTTGGCGACTTGCACAGTTGGTGCCAAAACAGAGCTTATTGGATTGTCGTCCGTTCCTCCACCGCCACATGCGGCCAGCACCAATGAGGCGGCGGGGATTGCAAAATGAGCGGACGATTTTTCTCCCGCCGTTCCCTGCGGCGCAGCGAATGTATCTGGGAAGCTATCCGCTTCTAATGCCTTTTCCAGAGCCGCGCATTCAGCTTGCGTCATCACACTCTCTCCCCAACCATAGGGCGGATTCCAAGTTACGGAAACGCCGTTGTTCCCACCGCTGTTGCCACAAATATGTAATTATGTAACGCAGACAAAGAGCACAACTTCCTTATGCTTTTTTCCCATCCCCAACAATGAATTTTTTTGTTGCGATGGGTGGGGTAGGATATTAGTCAGCGGCATGGTATCAAGCGTGATTTAGGCTGGGATTATGGTCAACAGGCGCTTCGCTCTTCCTATTTTTGCAGTTCTTCCTCTCGCCGGATTTTGTTCGGGCGCGCACGCAAATGTTTTTGAACGCAAACAAAATGGCAATCTCGTCGAAATATCGCAGCCTGCATGGCGGGCGGACGCGTCGCCGGCTGTTGAACGTCGATATAGTCCCACGGTAGATTCCGCATCCAATTCTTCCCAATCACAAAATGCCGTGCGGCAGCATATTCAGGTTGCGGCAACACGCTTCGGCATTGACCACAATCTGGTCGACGCCGTTGCTTGGCAGGAGTCGCGATATAATCCCCGCGCCCTTTCCACGGCGGGGGCCATGGGCGTGATGCAACTCATGCCGGGGACTGCACGGCAGCTGGGCGTACGTAACCCGCACGATGTGGAACAGAATGTGGTTGGTGGGACCGCTTATCTGCGCCAGCAGCTGGAACGTTTTGGCAATAACGTGCCGCTGGCTTTGGCTGCATATAATGCTGGACCAGGGGCGGTGATAAAATATGGTGGCATTCCGCCGTACCGGGAAACACAAGATTACGTCCGCCAAATAATGCAACGCTTGTCGGCAACGTCGGCCTATCGCGCAGGATATTGAGGTTCATGATGACATATAGATTCAAACGCTTTTTTGCATGTGCTGCGCTCGCTTTGGCTATTCCAAAAAACGCGATGGCGCAGGTGGCGAATGTCGATCCGCAGGGTTCGGGGCCAATCGTCAACGCGCTTAGCTGGATACAGGGCACACTGCTTGGCAATGTAGCGACGACAGCAGCCGTCATCGCCGTTGCGGTTGTGGGCCTGATGATGCTGACCGGACGCATGAACTGGCGCTTTGGTGCGACTGTCATTATCGGCTGCTTCATTCTCTTTGGCGCCACAGCGATCGTCTCGGGTATTCGTGTCGCCGCAGTTGGCGGTTAAGGCATGACCCCACTGAACCGCACGCCGATATTCCGGGCATTAACACAGCCGCAGATGTTTGCTGGCGTCACCTATAGCTATTTTGTCATAAATCTTGTCGTCACGACCGAGATTTTCCTGATCACACGGTCATTCTGGGCAATTCCGGCGGCCGCCGTCATCCATGCTATTGGCTATATGGCCTGCTTGCGGGAGCCTAGGATTTTCGATCTATGGATTACCAAAGTCAGCCGTTGCGGCCGCACGCGCACGCATGATCTTTGGCGCTGCAACAGTTACCGGCCTTAACCCATGAAAACGGCCGCCCAAAAAGCAGCAGCTTTGGACCCACGTGCAGGGGACCGTCTGCCTTATGCCGGGCATTTGGATGACCACACGGTTATGACCCGCGGCGGCGACCTGATCCAGATGATTCAGGTCGATGGTGTCGCCTTTGAAACAGCCGATAGCGAAACGCTCAACCATATGGCGGCGGTGCGTGATGTTGTGATGCGCGGCATC
>JBILBJ010000090.1:0-7279 GCA_044353705.1 Sphingorhabdus sp.
ACCAGTTCGTCCCAACCGAACATCGAAAATATCCGATAGCAGGCGGCAAGCTCCTGACGGGCGGTCCATTCGGCTTCGCTATATTTGCTGTTCGACTTCAATTGGGTTGCCATGCGCACTCTCCTGCTCATTCGTTGCGTTGCTTTATGAAACGAACATTGCACGAGGGCAAGGGGTTGGGCGCAGCAAAAAGGCCGACGGATTTTCTCTGCCCTCATGGTTAAAAGCGCCATTTTCGCTTGATATTTAGGGGCGACCTAGTTAGGGGCCACCTCAACACGCCGCCTGTGAACGCGGCGATTTTCGTTTTTAGCCTTTCAAAGTGGCCGTTTTAAGCCATTTTGCCGATTCGATGCGGAGTTGAGTTTTTTATGCAGATCATGGTTCGCGACAATAATGTTGATCAAGCCCTACGCGCGCTCAAGAAGAAGCTGCAGCGTGAAGGCGTGTATCGCGAAATGAAGCTGCGTCGTCACTTCGAAAAGCCGTCTGAAAAGCGCGCGCGTGAAAAGGCCGCCGCTGTTCGTCGTGCCCGCAAGATGGAGCGCAAGCAGCAGGAACGTGACGGCACGAAATAAGCGTCTGCGACCCGCAACAAGGAAGGCGCCTTTTACGGCGCTTTTTTTGTGTCTGGAATCCCTGCTAGTTTCTGCTAGTCACCGCGCAACTTAGCCAACAGGAAATGTGTATGTCCGTAACTGCCGTCCCGATTCTTCCGCTCAAAAAAGGCACGATGACCAAATATTGGGCAGCGATTGCGCTCGTGCTCGCTGCCGGTGGCGGTTTGGCATATTGGGGCACAAGCGACGTGCGGCAGGAATATGGCGATATCGTCACAACGCCGTCAGGATTGCGTTACAAGATTATCCAAACCGGCGAAGGCAAATCGCCGACGGACAATGATGTCGTACTCGTCAGCTACACAGGCATGTTGAAAGACGGCACGGTTTTCGACCAAAATCCTCAGGCCGGCTTCCCGGTCACTGGCGTTGTTCCCGGCTTTTCAGAAGGTCTTAAAATCATGCAGCGCGGTGGCAAATATCGCCTGTGGATTCCGGCCGAGCTTGGCTATGGCCCCGAAGATCAGCGTAATCCGCAAACCGGCCAAGTCGCCATCCCCGGCGGTAGCGAGCTGACCTTTGATGTCGAACTGTTAGAGTTCAAATCACGCGCAGAAATCGAAGCCATGCAAAAGCAAATGCAGGAAATGCAACAGCAGCAAGGTGGACAGGCCAGCGGCGCACCGCAGGGCCTACCTCCCGAAATTCAGGCACAAATTGATGCACAGATGCGGGCCCAACAGGGGCAATAATGGCGCCCCGAAAACACCCAATAGCTGCGAATGCTATCGGGAATTACCTAGTATAGCCCGCGATTAAGCGTAAACTGAAATCCTTGAATGGCAGTTGTCAGCTTGGCAGCCAGCCCTTAGGATGTCGTTTGCAAGCGGTTATGACCGGAAAGTTCCAACGTTGAGCATCACCAATATCGTCGCAGTCGCTCTTTTATCGGGGACCCCGCAGCTTCCGCCTGTGGTAGAGCCAGCTATTGCATTGGAAACTGCTGACGCACCCACAGCAGCGCCCGAGCAGGGTACCACAGCCACGGTGCCGCCATCCACAGATGGGCCGGAGGTTCCGTCGCAATCTCCAGACCCACAAACGCCCGTTACACCGGTTGCTGCTGAAAAGGCCACGATCATTGTTATCGCAAATCAGGGACCCCCGCGAGGCGACCCTATTGCGGTCGTGAACGAAGTCTCCTTCGTCGCGGTACAGTCGGTCGATAAAGCCATTATCGCACCGATCGCGTACGGGTATCGAGATGGATTACCCGCCCCGATCCGCGACGGCTTGCATAATGTTCTAAACAACTTGGACGAACCCATCGTCTTTGTGAATTTTCTGCTCCAGTTCAAGATTGGGAAAGCCGCTGAAACCGTCGGTCGATTTGCCATCAACTCAACCATCGGCGTTGCTGGGCTTTTTGATTTCGCTAAAAAGCATCCCATCAACCTGCCACGCCGTTCTAATGGCCTCGCAGACACATTGGGATATTATGGCGTCGGTCCGGGGCCCTATTTATTTTTGCCTGTATTCGGATCCACGACGGTTCGTGATCTCCTCGGGCGCTTAGTTGATCTTTCGCTTTTACCCGCAGCCGTCGGTAAGCCGTTCACCAATCCCATTGTCTCGGGAACCAAAGGCGTGCTTTCCTCAATTGACGATCGTGTCGAAAATGATGTGATTCTAACGCGGGTGCAGGAAAGCGGGAACCCGTACGCGGCGATGCGCGAATATTATCTCATGAAACGCCGGGCAGAGATTGATGTTCTGAAAGGCAAAAGGTCCGATGCCAATATAGACCTCAACGAACTAGAGTTTCTAGATTCGCTACCAGCGCCGACCAAAAATCCGCCCGCCCCAAAACCCCAATAATAAGCGCCGCGGCATCATTACTCTAGAGCGTCGCGAAAAACACGATCGTTGCCACTGCCATAACCCCCGTCGCGATCCATCCGGTGATGGTCGCGCGGCGTCCCAATGTCAGCCGCCCCATCGCGCGCGGGTTGCGCACGATGAGCATCATCATCACCATTAACGGCGCGGCAAGCACACCATTGACGACAGCGGCCCAATAGAGCGCACGCGCGGGGTCAATGCCGACATATTGCAACGACACGCCTAGCAAGGTTGTTACCGCTATCGTCCCGTAAAACAGGCGTGCCTTGGTTGGCTTGGCATCAAGGCTTCCCGAGATACCGAACATTTCCGTCACGGCATAAGCCGCCGACCCTGCAAGCACGGGCACCGCGAGCAAGCCGGTCCCGATGATACCTAGTGCGAATAACGCAAAGGCGAAATTTCCCGCAATGGGCCGCAGTGCTTCGGCCGCCTGCGCCGACGTTTCGATATCGCGGATGCCATTGGCATGCAGCGTCGCGGCGGTTGCAAATACGATGGCCAGCGAGACGATCGAGCTGAACGCCATGCCGGTCAGCGTGTCGATGCGGATGCGTTTTAATTCAGGTCCGGCGTCCTTGGGCGTGATGCACAGCGGCTTTACCTTATGTCGCTTCTGTTCCTCAATCTCTTGTCCTGCCTGCCAGAAAAACAAATAAGGGCTAATAGTGGTCCCCAATATCGCAACGACGGCAGTGGCGTACGCGCCGGTCCATTCAATGCGCGGCACAACCAGCGAGGTCAGCGCCTCTCCCCAAGGAACCTGAGCCACAATGACAACAGCAACATAAGCGAAGATCGATAGCGTCGCCCATTTGAGCACTGAGGCATAGCGCTCATAGGATAGCGCCACTTCAACAATGATGCAGAAGAGCCCGAACAATAACGTGTAAAGGCCGATTGGCCCACCGATCAGCAGCCCCACAGCAGCTCCCATCGCGGCCAAATCGGCTCCCAGATTAACGATATTGGCGATGAGCAACAGGCCGACCATGAGCACCAGCAAGGGCCGGGGGTAATGTCGGCGCATATTGCGCGCGATACCTGCACCGGTAACGCGCCCGATTTCAGCGGCGACTTCTTGAATGGCGACCATCAATGGGAAGCTGAACAAAAACGTCCAGCTCAACCCATAGCCAAATTGTGCGCCAACTTGGCTGTGCGTGCCGATACCCGACGGATCGTCATCCGCAGCGCCAGTTACCAGGCCGGGACCGAGGCGCGAGAGGAAGCTTGTGCTCGGTTTTTTATCGGTTCGCATTGCTGACGATAACAGGCCCACATGAGGTCAATGTCAACAACGCTATAGGATGCGGAAAGTTGAAGGCGGCTGACAAGCTAGCCCGCGTTTTCCAGCAATCCCTCGTCCTTGATCCGCTTCTGCCAAAAGGCAGGGGCCAATTGATGGACATTGTTGCCGTCGCTGTCGACCGCGACGGTGACGGGGAAATCCTGCACTTCAAATTCGTAGATGGCTTCCATTCCCAGATCTTCGAAACCGACGACCTTGCTGCCCTTGATCGCGCGCGCCACGAGATACGCGGCGCCGCCAACGGCCATCAGATATGCGCTCTTATGCTTCGCGATGGCTTGCGTTGCCGCCGGACCGCGCTCCGCCTTACCGACGCATGCCAGCAAGCCCTGCTCCAACATCATGTCCATGAACTTGTCCATACGCGTGGCGGTCGTCGGGCCAGCGGGACCAACAATCTCCTCACCCACCGGATCGACTGGGCCAACATAATAAATCATCCGCCCTTTAAAACTGACAGGCAGCTCTTCGCCTTTCGCCAGCATGTCGGCGATGCGTTTATGCGCGGCATCTCGCCCGGTCAGCATCTTGCCGTTTAACAACAGACGGTCGCCCTGTTTCCAGCTGGCAACGGTTTCGGGGGTCAGTGCGTCCAAATCCACGCGGATCGCGGCTGTATCGGGCTTCCAGTCTACCTTTGGCCATTCGTCCAGCTTCGGCGCCTCCAGATAGGCAGGGCCCGACCCGTTCAACGTGAAATGTGCATGACGCGTCGCCGCGCAATTGGGGATCATCGCAACTGGCTTGCCCGCGGCATGACATGGTGCATCCATGATTTTCACGTCAAGGATCGTGGAAAGCCCGCCAAGTCCCTGCGCGCCGATACCCAACGCATTGACCTTGTCAAAAATCTCAATGCGCATCGCCTCAATATCATTTTGTGGACCGCGTGCTTTTAGCGGCCCCATATCGATAGGCTCCATCAACGCTTGCTTGGCCAGCAAGACGCAATGTTCCGCAGTCCCGCCGATGCCAATGCCCAGCATTCCGGGCGGGCACCAGCCTGCGCCCATTTGCGGCAACATTTCAACGACCCAGTCGACGATATTGTCTGACGGGTTCATCATCTTGAACTTTGACTTATTCTCGCTGCCGCCGCCCTTTGCCGCAACATCCACCGAAACTTTTGAACCGGCTACCATTTCGACATGCAGGACGCAGGGCGTGTTATCCTTTGTGTTACGCCGCGTGAAAGCGGGGTCGGCCAGTACTGACGCCCGCAATTTGTTTTCAGGGTGCAGATAGGCACGGCGCACGCCCTCGTCGATAACCTCCTGAAGCGACGCAGACGTGTCCTCCAGCCGGCAATCCATTCCCCATTTGACGAAGACATTGACGATGCCCGTGTCCTGACAAATGGGTCGATGTCCCTCTGCGCACATCCGGCTGTTGGTCAGAATTTGCGCGATTGCATCCTTCGCTGCTGGTGACTGTTCCGCCGTATATGCATCACCCAGCGCGCGGATATAATCCATCGGGTGAAAATAGCTGATATATTGCAGCGCGTCGGCGACGCTGTCGATCAAATCGGAATTGCGGATGGTGACGGTCATATAGGGCCCCAGACTGGATAGAACCCCCTCGCCATTAACGTCCCGCGGGACCGATACAAGCATCATTCTGACCGGCTGAATCAATATTAGCGAACGAGCGATGCGCCGGTCACATTTGTCCCGTCTGGATGATGCGGTGGCCCGGTTTTTACCCAAAATATGTGGCTCGAAGGATTGGGTTCATTTTGACAACAGAAATATTTTCAATTCATCATTTTCCATCTTGCGCCTTCAACAACACTTAGAACGTCCACGCGTCGCTACCTTTTGTCCGCCGACATGTGCGACGAATGGAATCAGAATAGCGACGAATTGAAAGGTTAATTTACAATTTACCCCCTTGCGTCTGAAAATGAATAAGGCACTATAGGTAGCGGTTGGCCATAGGGGGCATTACCACAATTTGTGCTTTGAGCTGCAGATGCGATTCTGCCATCGGGGAAGGTTTTTTCCGTCGATAAGCTGGGGACAAGTGAAAATATACCCCCTGACGTGGTCAAAAAATGCTAAAAGGGAGTTTCCGCCCTGAGTCGAACAATATGGGAACACGCGTTTCCGACAGATATTTGAACTGGTCGCTGGCCGCCGGGAAACCGGCATCCAGTTTCGGGTCGCCGCAATGAATGGAGCAACGGGTTAAATGGATTTCAGGGATACAGGCCAAGGGGCCGACGATATGACCGCAATGATGACTGATATGCTTGAAAAAGTTGCTACTGAAGCTGTTAAGGTGGAAGCCGAGACCAAGCCGGCTGACGACAAGAAAGTCGCGTCGAGCAAATCCGTTGACGAACGCCGTTTCAACGTTGTGACGGATTCGTCGCGCGACGCCCTGCTGACCGAATTTGGCAAGGACACGTTGCAGGACCGTTATTTGTTGCTGGGCGAAAGCTATCAGGACCTGTTTGCCCGTGTTGCGTCGGCATATGCTGATGATCAAGATCATGCCCAGCGGCTCTATGACTATATCTCGCGCCTTTGGTTCATGCCGGCAACGCCCGTGCTGTCAAACGGCGGAACGGGCCGTGGCCTTCCTATCAGCTGCTATCTGAACTCTGTCGACGACAGCCTGGAAGGCATCGTCAACACATGGAACGAAAACGTCTGGCTCGCATCACGCGGCGGCGGCATTGGTACCTATTGGGGCAATGTGCGCGGCATCGGCGAACCTGTTGGCCTCAATGGCAAGACCAGCGGCATCATTCCGTTTGTCCGCGTCATGGACAGCCTTACCCTCGCAATCTCGCAAGGTTCGCTGCGTCGTGGTTCGGCCGCGTGCTATCTCGATGTCAGCCATCCTGAAATCGAAGAGTTCCTTGAAATCCGCAAGCCATCTGGCGACTTCAATCGCAAGGCGCTGAACTTGCACCATGGCGTGTTGCTGTCGGACGAATTCATGGAAGCCGTCCGCGCTGGCGAAGAGTTCAACCTGCGTTCGCCCAAAACCGGCGAAGTGCGCAGCACGGTTGATGCACGTTCGTTGTTCCAGAAGCTGGTGGAAACCCGCCTTGCGACTGGCGAGCCGTATATCATCTTCAGCGACACCGTGAACAACACGATGCCTAAGCATCACCGCGATCTTGGGCTGAAAGTGTCGACGTCCAATCTTTGCAGCGAAATCACCTTGCCAACGGGTCGCGACCATTTGGGTAATGACCGGACTGCGGTCTGCTGCCTGTCGTCGCTCAATCTGGAAACTTGGGATGAGTGGAACGGCGACAAGGTCTTTATCGAAGACGTCATGCGCATGCTCGACAACGTGCTTCAGGACTTTATCGACCGCGCGCCGGACGAAATGTCGCGCGCCAAATATTCGGCCGGTCGTGAACGTTCGGTTGGTTTGGGCGTCATGGGCTATCACAGCTTCCTGCAGTCACGCGGCGTTGGCTTTGAAAGCGCGCTTGCCAAATCTTGGAACATGAAGTTCTTCAAACATATCCGGGCGCAGGTTG